>NZ_NADV01000027.1:0-41886 GCF_003264175.1 Bacillus sp. SRB_331
TTAAGTTGATGGATGTGTGGTGCTACCCCTACCTTATGTGACTTTTTATTCTGTCACACCAGATTGTATAATTTTCACATCCGCGGTTACATGAAAACGTAAATCCTTATAGGAGTTTTCCCACTCTTTATCGTTCCACTTTTTTGTTTGAGTCCTACCAAATTTTCTAAGACCTATAGGATCTGTTCCTTTATTGATAAATCTTTTTATTAATTTGGTTGCCTTTTGCTCTATTTCATTTTCCATTATCTTTTCTAGCTTTCGTATTTCTTTGGCATTATCCAAGTTTTTTGTTTTTGTCAATTCCTGAATTTCACCCGTCACTTGAATATGGGCATTTATGAATGGATTCCGGCTATTCCCCTTCATTTTGTATTTTGTTCCAGATTTAATATTTTCTATCGTGGCATAATTATCAGAAAAACCAGGGAGGTGGGATTGGTACGTTCCACTTTTAAATTTATCGGTCAACACTTTGAATATAAACAAATCTTTAGATGAGAGCGTATCTACCATCCTATACCTTTTAAATAAAGCCACGCCATTTAACTCTAATAAGTTTCCTTTTTTTGAAATTAGGGGCAAATATGAATCTCTCGCATCATCATAAAGTTGATTTAAAAATAAATAAAAATTTGTTTTTGGTTGTACCCCATTCTTAATATTTTGCTCAATTAAGGAAGATAAATAGGTAGAAACCCCTTTTTCTTTAGAGTAAGTTCCTCTTAAAAGTGTCTCCCCTCCTTCATTTGCAATCGCTAAATAGATTGCATTTCCGATACTTGGGATTCGGTTCATAGTTTCTAAAATTTCTTTCATTCCCTTTTTAGCTAATTTTTTATCAAATATAATCATGCGTAATTGACCTAACTCTAGAGGTCCAGAAGATTGTTCAGATGCTCTTGCCAGAATTTCTTTACTACTCTTCCCCGATGCTGAATAAATTTTTGTTTGTCCACCGCCACTACTTGTATATGCCGAAATCGCAAACGTTCCTCTTATTTTATCTTCAGCCTCTAAATCATATGAAGCAACTTGAATTAAATCGATGTCATCAACAATTTTAGTTTTAGCACACCCTGTTAAGAGGACACTTAATATCAGAAAAAATACCCACTGTTTCANNAATAGAAGAAGAAACGGCAAAACATATTTTTGTTTTATCCTCAATGTCTCTTTTATGCCACGACTTACTCCCCATAATGTTATGGACATATTCGGTAATATAAAAAACGCCCAGACAGAGATTATTATGTACTCAAATCGCTCTATAAAGGGAAGCTGGATGATTTTGGTCATACTCAAATATGCCCATATAGCACTAGAAAGTTGTTTTTCACTAAAAAATGCAAGTGATAAAATCATAAGGTATGTGTATATAACCGTCGTTACTAAATTCCCGTAGTGCGCATATCTCTGAGAGGTTCGCGCATTTTTAATAAAGGGATAATAAATCAATAACATTTCAAATCCTAGATAGCTGAACATAGTTCCTTTCATTCCCTTAATAATTTCTTGAAATGAATGCTGCCATATTGGAAATAGATTTCGAAAATCTGCGTATTGCAAAGGATAAAAAAATGTAAAGAACAGTATGCTTGGAATGACAATTCCAAAAAAACCAATGCCTGCAACTACACGAAATCCTCCTGTTACAATGTAGTAACATAAAATCAAAAAAACCCCTGAAATAATCCACGTAGGCATAGAAGGAAACATCCAAACATGTACTACCTCAATATAGCTGTGTAATGTTGTTGCACCCAGCATTAACACATATCCTAGAAAAATGAGGTTGAATACTCCGCCAATCCATTTTCCAAAGACATTCTGTTGGATTATGATAATGTCCCCATTACCTTGATTCAAAATTTGATATATAATCCAAATCATGAGGTTAACAGACAATCCAAAAAATAGGGTACTTATCCACGCATCGTTTCCTACTAACTTTGCACTCACTCTTTCAAAACCAAGCATACCCACTCCCATTTGCATAGTACAAATTAAAAAAAATACTACAAATGGGGAGACTTGATACTCAGTTGGAATGTTCTTCATAACGTTCCTCCATGTTAGATTCAATCATCAAAATCATTTCGTGATAAAATTTCATTTTTCTTTGCGTCTTCGGGATTAAAACGCATGCGCTGTTTGCTTCTTGAAAATAAAGGTCGCTCAAACATTGATGAGATTGGCATACGAATAATGCTGTCTTTCCAATCTGCCAGTCTTGTAGGATAAAAAGGGAATAAATAAGGACGTTTTAACGATTTTGTACGTAATAAATGTGTTAGAAGAAAAGAACTTGCTATAACAATCCCTAGTAGTCCTAGTAGTTGTGCCGCTACTATAAATGGAAAGCGGATTACTCGAATTGTAATACCAATTCTATAAATTGGAGTTGTAAAAGATGTTAGTGCTGAAAGAGCAACAATAATGATAAGTACGTTACTTGTAAGACTGGCTTCTACCGATGCTTGTCCAATTACAATACCACCTACTATACCTACGGTTAATCCCACTTTAGTTGGTAAGCGCGCCCCTGCTTCTCTCAGTAATTCAATAGTTATTTCTAAAAAAAATGCTTCAATTACCGGAGGGAAAGGTATCTTACTTCTAGAAATCACCAATGTTTCAAGAAGTTCTTTCGGAATAAGCTCGTAATGATATGTTAATATCGCAACATATAAGGGAGTAGTTAAAACGGAAAATATAAAAGCAAAAATTCTTAACAACCGAAAGAAAGAAGCTAAAACCCAAGGCATGGTATAGTCTTCTGTTGAAGAAAAAAATTCAATCAATGTCGTAGGGAGTGTGATAGCAAATGGTGAGCCATCTACAAATAGTGCAACCTTCCCTTCTGCCAAAACAGCAGCTACACGATCTGGACGCTCTGTATTAAGGAAGTGTGGAAAAATAGAATTTGGATTATCTACAAGTAGTCGGGCTAAGTAAGTACTATCAAGAATGTGGTCTATTTTAATTTTACTTACCCGTTCTATGATTTCCTCTACATTCTGATTATTTGCGATTCCTTCAATAAATACTACCGCCACAGAAGTATTAGAAAGATCTCCTACTCTCAATGCTTCTACTTGGAGAAACGGCGTTGGAAGCCTTCTGCGCAGCAAATTCAAATTTGTATCCAGATCTTCAACAAATGCGATTTGTGGGCCTACAATATTATATTCAATTTCAGCCTTTGTAATATCCCGGCCTTCTTTTTTTGATATATTTATTAACAAACCACTTGATACATCTTTATCTATTTGAATTAGTATATACCCGTCTAAAATATCATTCTGAATGTCTTCTATTTGTTTTGTTATTTTTGCAACTCCAATTGGTAAAGCAACTTGAATATCTTGTAGTGAATCGAAAGATTTTTCTTTTATGTACGGTAAAACATCTTCTTGTAACATATTTACATCAATCAATGTCCGAAAATATGAGACCACTACAGGAGAATTATCCGAATGGATTTGTAATTCAGTGAAATCTCCAGATTTCTTTAGCAATTGAATAAGATCATGCAAAGATTTTATAGGATAACAAGGGATTTTTTCATGCTGTTTCAATTGACAATACCCTTCCCTTCAGAAATAAACTATATAATATATTCAAAAAATTTACATTTCAAACTTTACGAACAGTAATATATAAATATACTCATTGAAATTGCTATGTCCCCTCTAGAAATAACTTAACCCAAAACGATTAGAAAAATGTATATAAAGGAAAAAGGGTTCTGGTGCAAGAATCATTTAATAAAGACAGAGAGCCTACACAGTCTGTTCAATTCCAGATTATGATGCAAGTCCAAACAAGTTATGTACAAATTCAACTTCATATTGGATAGACTTCACCTGTCGGTGAAGTTGTCCTTTTTTCATCATATGCATGGCTTCAACACCACTCAATATAGAAATTGCTGTTTTAAATGACTTGAATCCCAACATAGAACGCACACGTTTCTTAATAAAACGGTGATCTTGTTCCACTATATTATTGAGATATCTAACTTGCCTTAGTTGTATGCCTTCAGGCATATGTTTCTCTTCTTTCAACTCTTGAATCGCTACAGGATAGGCAGGGTTCTTATCTACTGTTATCACGCAAGGTTTAGAAACGTACGAAAAAGCCAAGGCTTTCTTGAAAAAGCGCTTGACTGCTTGTTTATCTCTTGATTTACTTAGATAAAAATCAATTGTATACCCTTCTGAATCGACTGCACGATATAAATACATCCATTGACCTTTTACTTTGATATATGTTTCATCGACTCTCCAAGAGTTATTTGTTGGCTTAAGATGATGTCGTACTTTCTCTTCTAGTTGAGGTCCATATTGATGAACCCAGCGCATAATGGGGTACAGCCGAGATACGTGTAAAAATAGGTTATAGGCTTACTTTTATTTCCAATCGGTTTTTTTATAAAACTCCTTTATTCGTCTAAGCTTTCATTTTCGCTTGTCATGTAAACAAACGTTTAGGTGACAAATGAGAACCAGGATAAAATAATCATATAAGGGTGTTCTTGCCCATCCCCCGAAAAGTGGGAATAAGTGGTTTATGTAACAATAGAACCAAATAGTGTTGGTTATCATATAGGATTTCTTGTACCAGGGATAACGTCAGGAAAATGCGAATTTACAACGTTAAGAAAACTACAGCATAGAAAAATCGATTCCTTTACGTTTAGGAACCGATTTTTAATTTGGCTTATTAAGCTAACGCCACCGTTAGTTTTATTAAAGGACATTTATATAGAAAGCAGATGAATATTTTATTTGTATTCTCATGTGAACTATCATTAATTTACAAGTACTATTTGCCCTAACTCTGATACCAATATAAAGCGAGGTCATTCATTATTGAAGCGTGCCCCTGTTGTCTTAGCATGGTTGTTATGTTACCTCGATGATAGGTACCGTGATTAGCAACATGAAATAAAATTTCTGCGTATGCAGTCTCTCTGGCACCTGACCAAGGATTATTTAAATTAATTTTTTGTTCTAAATCTTTTTGGCTATTCATCCATTCTTCATACTGTGAAGCTAGTTCTTCGAAAGACTTAATAAATTCATCTACAGAATATAAATTAGTCTTTTCTAATAATGACATAGAAGCTTCCAATGCTTCTTGCATACCAATTCCTTTAAGTACTTGTAACCACATAACATCTACTACATAGATATGGCTAAACGTTTGAGCGATATTTGGATATGAGCTATTAACCTCTTTATATAGGACATTGCTTGGTAATTCTTTTATTCTTTCTAGTACCATCTTATTAGCCCAAAGATGGTACTTATACATATTTTTTGCATGGTTCATTTAACATCTACTCCTTTATTTCTGGTTTTTTAAAAGTTGATATCTAGATTATAAAAAAAGATATATGACAGCAGCTTGTCATATATCTTCATAAACTTTTATTATTTTTTTTGCCTCATCTATTAAAATTGATTGCAGTTCCATCGGTTTTACAATTTTAGCACCGCTACCAAAGCTTAAAAGAATCGATTTAAGCCATCCAGCCTGTAGAGGTTGATAAACAGAAATTGTAATTGTCATACTTCCGTCATCGTTAATAGTTTTTGAAGAATTTTGGAATTGGTCTAATACTTCTGCTAAGGAATTAGGACTCACCCAGATTACTACATCCTCAAACCCCACCAGATTGCGGTTTGAATAAAATGCTTCATCTTTAATTCCGTGATTTTGTAGAAACTTTTCTTGTGTCAGAGTTACATCCATCATACGTGATAATCTAAATTCTCTATAATTCTGACGTTCTCTACAATAACCATATATATACCAGTTACGGAACTTATAATGAAGGTGAATAGGTTCTACTTCACGAGATGTAAATTCATTTTTATTGCTTACATAATTAAAGTGTATTACCTTTTTTTCATGTATAGCTTTTCGCAGATTCATTACTGAATTGGGTTCTGTTCTATGGCTTTCCAAGTCAACCAATAAAGACTTATTATTACTGTTTGTATCCAGTAATTTTAGTCTATCTATCGTATGTTCAATTTCTTTATCTTTAAAAATATTCGATAAACTACTTAATACTGTAATTAAATTCAGAATGTCAAAAGAGCCCATTAAGCTTTTATCAAATTTGTATCCCTTTATTATACCGAATCCCCCGTTAGTCCCTTGGTAAGAAACAACTGGTATTCCAGCAGCAAAAATAGCTTCGATGTCTCTATAAATTGTCCGTGATGATACTTGAAATTCATCAGCTAAACTAGAAGCTGACAAAATTTCATTATTTAAGAGCTTGAATATGATTGATATCAAACGTTCTAATTTCAATTTTCATTTCCTTCCCTTAATAATTGATTAAGCGACCATTGTCATTCCATTGACCGTACATTTTATTTTCTCTGGTATTTTCGATAAACTTATCGAATCTTTTATTAAAAATATTAGGTTCATTTCTATAACTTTGTATCGTATCAATTCTAATCCTTCTGTATAGACCAGGAAAATTAATGAAGTTTTGATATAATTGGTCATCTTCTTTCAGACGAGTTTCAATATCTGGATCTATAGTAAAAGATTCAGGTCGCATATCAGGAAGAACTCTCAGTCCTTCTTCTTTCATCAAACCTAATTGATATAATCTCCTTACTCTTTCCTTATTTAATTCTGTCCAATTACTGTTTTTCTTTCTTGGGGAAAGCCTTTGAGCAAGTTCAGTATCTGATATTTTCTTCTTTATGCCATCAATCCAACCAAAACATAATGCTTCTTCAACTGCATCTAAATACTGAATCACTTCTGATTGTTCAGTTATACTTACTATCACCCAACAAAATCTTTCTGTTTTTGAATTCTCCTCAAGCCAATCTCTTAATTCCCACCTTGTCGTAACTCTAAGTAAATTCTCTATTTCCATTTTTAAAATTATCCTTTCTAAAATGAATATATGTCCTAAGTATAACTGTTTAATAAATTTGTTAGATCGGTAACATAAATGGTATCATCTTCTCGTAAATTTCCTAGCATTTTTTTGAGTTGTTCTTAATCCTTTGTTGCTCCAGAAACTTCTTCTTCAAAAATAATGTCCATTCATTGAAGAAGCTATAGAGA
Organism: Bacillus sp. SRB_331; assembly: GCF_003264175.1. NCBI lineage: Bacteria > Bacillati > Bacillota > Bacilli > Caryophanales > Bacillaceae > Bacillus > Bacillus sp. SRB_331. The sequence continues at coordinate 7,114 of NZ_NADV01000027.1, forward strand.
TAGAATAGCTTTATTACATTTTGTCTTATTCCCCCTTTTCTGAGGATGGGCAAAAACACCCATGTCTCATAATCATGTGGCTTAATTAAAAAAATGAAACCCGTTAGGGTTTATTTGGTATGCAGATTTTTAAATAGTTTATATCAAATCTTTAGAAAGCAGAAAAAGGTCTAGTTGAATTGATTTTTACTTAATCTTAGCTTGATGGGCATGGGGTATCACCAGCATTTTGGAAAAAACTTACGCTAAGCAAAAAATACAATAAGCCGTTCATTTGGACAGCTCATTTACATAATTATCGTTATCGGAAGTTAGATTTTGTAATATTCAAAGGTAAATCCTCCTATAAAAATCATGATGGAAACAATTGAAATGACAATACTAATCCTTCTAATATTCTTTTTTTGAACACTTATTGCGATCACCAAAGATAACAAAAAAACGAAGAGACTTATTATTGTTAATACAGCAATTAATTTATCCAAGAAATACACCCTCCATTTCTTATTCTGATTCTGATGTGGGCCATGCTGTTCCTATAACGGATAGAGGAAGAACAACGGATCCTAGAAATAAAAGACCAAAAAATAAAATAAGTGTTATGACTAGTGCAATTCCAGATATTATCCTTATTTTTTCATTGATTTCACCTTAATTTTGATTTGTTTTTATTTTCATCAAATAAGATGAGTTTATGCCTATTTTATCGTGGATTATATGTATACCATATTCATGTGAGGTTTACATAACGTCCTATTATCGGTAGCAAAAAAAAAGGCAAAACCCTTACTCTCATAAGGGTTTTGCCTTTTTTTCTTTTTATCAATCTATGCATTTTTTTATACATTCCTATTCTGGCGCGGGTTTTCGGGTTCTCGTTCGTTACTGGATTAGCCAAAAAACTGTATAAAATCTTGCATGCTCTTAGCGTGGGGTTTTTCCAAAATGCTGGCGATACCCCATGCCCATCAAGCTAAGATTTTCAGAAACCTCCCATTACAAAAATTTTACCTTTTCACAGTTATTCATAAGAGTTCGGCTCATTTTTTCTTTTTTTGGCCCTTTATTTTCTTTAAGTTGATGGGTATGTATGGTGACCCCTCATGCCTCCTTACAGGGAGAATGATAAGGCATTTTTTATTTACCCAATTACCGAGCTCTCAAATGTTTTAAATAGTTACTTATCCCCTAATCACCGAGTATGTTTATTTCTCTAAATCACTGTCCATAATAATAAATAAAGACAAACCCTTTATCCTTAAGATACAAGCTCTTTCTCAAGAGTATCAAACTCGGTGATTAGGGTAGAGTGGTATACCACTCCCTCCTAATCACCGAGTAGCAAAAGAATTTTCATCTACAGTTCAATCCAAATACCGATACATCAATAACAAAAAACAGCCATCAATGTGATAGCTGTTTTACAAAATCAAGCTGATTTGATTTTTTACATCACGCTTTGAAAAATCGGTTCGTAACTGTAATGAAATATCATATTCGTTACGCTTTTTATTTTCTTTAATGGATACAGATTGAATGAGAGGTAATAAAAATCGTCTTTTATCCATATCGCTTATTTCTTGAAGCTTGACACCATCTTGAAATACTTCATTCAAAGTATGTAACCATGTTTCTTTGCTCTTCTCGACTTTTTCTTTGAGGATGATTTGCTGCTTAAAGTCATTGATTTGTTGTGTGACTCCATCTAGCTTTCGCTGTACATCCAAGCGATAAATCGCTAAGGACTTCAAAAAACGTTTATCATCGTTATTTTTCATACGCTGTTTGAGCTCTTCTGTAATATTGTGAAGTTTGATGGTGTAGTTTTCGAAGAGACGCTGATGCTTTTGAATATTATTATTCAATTCTTGTATCTCATACTGAATTTTTTGTTCTATCGCATGATATACATTGTGAAATCCACTTATTTTCACATCAGTAAGTGTTTGATTCACTACTTTATCATGAAGGAGGTCTGCATCTATTCTTAATTTGCAGTTAGTGCAAAAATAAATTTTCCCTCCATACTGTTTATTTGTAGAACTTATTGTCTGTTGATTCTTTGTTTTCATTAGTTCCTGGCACTTTTCACAAGAAAGCAATCCTTGCAGCAAAAAACTTGTTTTGTAATGTTTAGGAACCATGTTGCCATTACGTTTTTCTGAATAAATACGCCAACATGATTCCCATGTCGTTCGTGAAATGATTGGCTTCACATAGTGGTTTGGTGCTTCAATCCAAATATCCCTTGCATTTTGCTTTCCATCTGTTTGTCGGCGCCATGATAATAAACCACAATAAAAAGGATTAAGCACAATCGCCTTTACATTCTCTTTCCCCCAATCTTTTCCGCGGCGGGAACCGTTAGGGAGTGTATTAGCAATATACTGAAACCCATGACCATTTACATATAAATTGAAGATTTCTTTTACATAGCAAAGCTCTTCGGTGTGTTCAATAAATTGCTCACTATTCTTATCATATGTGTACCCAAATGGTGGCTTACCACCAAGCCATTTCCCTTGTTTTGCTTTGTTTTCTAGACCTGATCGTGTTCTGGCGATAATGGTGTCAACTTCATATTTAGTAAAACCATCTTCCATAAGTTGCACAATCAAGTCAGTATCAGCATTGTACACACTTTCGGTTGAACTAATAATGATGGGAATATCTAGTGTCTTCATGACAATACGTATCGTTTGATGCTCAAGAGGATCTCTGGCCAAACGATCACTTTTATAAACAATGACAAAATCAAATTCTTTTCTTTTTGCCGCTTCGAACATATTTTCAAGTTCTTTCCTACTTGTAATTTTATTTTTACGAGCGGAAACAGCCTTATCAAGAAAAGAATGAGTATGAATGCAATCATATTTGCGAATCACTTCCATAACGGAATTCAATTGCATATCCATATCTTGTTTATCCGTAGAATGACGGCCATAAAAAGCAGCCTTCCTATTTGGTTGTAATATATGAGAAAGCTTCATGATGTTAACACCTCTTGAGTACGTAAGAATGGGTGTTTAAAAATAATTTCGCAGTTCTTTCCATCAGTTTTAACTTGTTGTATTAAATCTTGAAAAAAGGAACCTAACTGTCGATTCTCCTTTATCTCGTCATAGGACAACGACATAGAGGATTGATAATTACTTATCTTTTCACGTAATTGCTTTACATCACTTAATTCCTGTATTACCTGTTCTTTTTGTTTTTTATATTTTGCCAGCTCATCATACAGCGCCATAATTTCGATTTCTTTCTGTTCCTTATAAGGTGCATCAGTTTCGTGATACCACGTATCTACTTTTGTAATTAACTTTTCATTCATAAGCTGGACTTTCTCTTCAATGGTTTGTATTTTCTGTTTTACTTGCTTCTTAGCATTCTGTTCATATCGATCAAATAATTCATGGAAATGAGCAGTAAGTAGGCTATGAAAATATTCTTTGCAGCGTTCAAAGACTAATGGTTCGATTGTACTCTTAAAAACGTAAACTGAAGAATGGTTTAAACATTTATATTTTAAATTTTCTTTTCTTCTAGCCTTTATTTTTTGTAATGATTCATTACATTTCGAACAAATTAGTAAGTCTTGCAATGGAAATAACACTTGTTCGAATACATAATCTTGATGAGTCTTTTGGGGAGATAAAACGGTGACAATACTACATGCTTTTTCCCATGTATTCCTATCAATAATGGAAAGTCTTTCATATTTACTAGTAACATCTTCACCAAAAATATTCATAGTACGCAATCCAATATATGTCGGGTTTAATGCAATTTTTCTTATATCAGCCGAAGTCCAAGATTTCCCGTTTTCCTTCAAGCCTAATACACTACAAAGTTCTTTCAAGGATTCATATTTTTCCGATACAAGTTCTTGATAAATCCTTTTAACAATTTGTACTTGTTCATCAACCAATTCAATTTCTTTCGTTTCTTTATTCCATTTAAAACCATAAGGAAGACGTCCTGGGTTTTTACCACTTTGGAAATTTGACTTTAATGTTTGCTTTAAACGTTCAATAATTTGTTCGCCCTCACGTTGAGCCATACCCGCCATAATTAATTCAAGATATTCACCAATTGGTGTGTAGTACACTGGCGGCTCATTCGGTGCAGTGAAAATAACATTTATTTTCTTGTTTCTTAGTATTTGATAAATTTCATAATACTCCATCACATTTCGAGCTATTCGATCTCGCTTAAATAAGAATAAGGTTCCGACATAGTTATTGTTGATATCTTGTAGTAATTTTTGTAGAGCTGGACGCTTTTTTAAACTGACTTTTCGGGCTGATACCGCTTCATCGATATATTCTTCATCGATAATCAATGCCATATCAATGGAGCAAGTAAGAACTGAATTTTGTTGCATCTCGATTGAGTTTTCCTGAGAATCAATTGAACTTCTATAATATGCAACGGTTTTCAATTCAGGACCTCCTCTCATGATGTTCTATTTACACTGTATGTATCAAAAATAGCGGCTAGTCCTTATTAATTGCTTTAACTAATTCTTTTTCAACAATCTTTATATACGCTTCAAACCATTTTTGAGCTGATTCTGGATCATGAACATATCTTACTGATGTAATTGTAATTTTCTTTTGCTTATTCATTTTATGTATTCCTTTCAATAAATCCGTGGAGGTTAATCTTATGATAAATGAAATTGGTAAACACATTCGTACACTACGTACTCAAAAAGGCATTGGACTAAACACCTTTGCAAAAGAGCTTGGTGTATCACCAGCTTACTTAAGTAATCTTGAAACAGGAAAGACAGATACCATTCAACTTTCACTACTACAAAAACTACAAGACGAACTTCACCTCATTACAATAGATAACTTTTCATTAATACAAGATGAAACAAAATATAGAATTGCTCGGGCAAGCACTCTCTTACATAGCTTGATACAACAGAATGAAGCATTTGGATCCTACTTATTAGAAACCTTAGAAAAGGGTATTTATCTATCTCAGGTATCGCCTCCTTCCGATAACAATGATTGGAATTATTATTTACAAAACTAAAAAGACTATTCACAATAAAAAACAATTATTTATGTTAGTGAATAATTTAATCAAAAAAAGAAGAGCATACCTCTTAAGGAAAGAGGATGCTCTTTTTATTTTTCGTCTTCCTGGCAACTCACTGCTGCTTCAACTATAGACTTTAAAATCGGATTTTTCTTTTCCCATTCTTTTTGGAACCATTCTTTTTGTTCTTCTTTTTCCATTGATGCAAGTGGTGAATGGATAATGACCTTTGTATTACCAAATTGAAATTCTTTCATCATATCCCCCCTTGCACTATATGTATGCAAGACAAGAAAAAAGACGAACTATCATTTTCATAGGACAAGCTAGTCATACATATTCATAACAATAATAATAGACAAGCTGGTAGGTGAAACAAATGTACCGTCCACAAGAACTTGATGTATTCATCTATTTACGTAAAAGTCGAAAAGACCTTGAAGAAGAAAAAAAGGCGATGGAACATGGACAACATTATGATACACTTGAACGTCATCGTACTCAGTTATTAGAACTCGCTCACAAAGAGCATCATAATATCATTGATATTTTTGAAGAAGTTGTTTCTGGTGAATATATATCTGAAAGACCTATGATGCAAAAACTTCTTCGTGAAGTAGAATCAGGTATCGCTGATGCTGTATTAGTAATGGATTTAGACCGTCTTGGCCGTGGGGATATGGTAGATCAGGGAACTATTTATCGTGTGTTTCGCTACTCAGAAACATTCATTATTACACCCACAGAAATTATTGATCCAAATGATGAAAATCAAGAATTAACCTTCAGTATCAAATCTTTAATTGCCCGAGAAGAATTAAAAACAATTGTTAAACGTATGCAACGTGGTAGAAGAGCATCTGCAAAAGAAGGAAAATCCATCTCTCGAGTTCCAGCCTATGGATACTTACGAGATAATAACTTAAAACTTTATCCTGATCCTGAAAAGAGTTGGGTGATACCAAAAATTTTCGAATTAATGGCAAATGGAATGGGGAGACAGGCAATCGCCCAAGAATTAGATAGACTTGGAATTTCTCCCCCTGAAGGTGAGTATTGGAATCCTTCAACTATCTCTTCCATTACAAAAAATGAAGTATATCTTGGGCATATTATTTGGGGGAAAATACGTTATACCAAACAAAATGGGAAATATATTCGAAAAAAAGTACCGAAAGAAAGATGGCAACGACACGATAATGCTCATCCTCCACTTGTATCAGAAGAGTTATTTCAAAAGGCCAATATGGCCCACAGTAAACGGTGGAGACCTCCCACAATCAAAACAAAAAAACTTTCCAATCCATTGGCGGGCATCTTATTATGCGAACTATGTGGTCATTCCATGCTTTATCAACCTCGAAAAGATCGTCCTAATCCTCAAGTACGTTGCGTACAACCATCGTGTAAAGGAGTTCAAAAAGGTGCCTCTTTAACACTTGTTGAACAGCGTATCCTTGATGGATTAAAACAAATCATTGAAAGCTTTGAGATACAAGAGAACATGGTACAAAAAAAGAAAATAAAAAATAATATTCATCTACAACAAAAAGCTTTAGAAAGGAAGACACAACAAATCAATGATTTACAAAAACAAAAAAACACTCTCCATGATTTGTTAGAGAAGGGCATATACGATATTGAAACTTTTTTAGAACGACAGAAATCCATTGTAGTACGTTTAAAAACTACACAAGAAGAAATCCGACGACTTGAGCAAGAAATTAAACATGTATTAGAAAAAGAAAAACATATACATGAGTTTGTTCCCAAAATTAAAAATGTATTAGAAGCATACTATGCGACCGAAGATATAGAAAAGAAAAATCGCCTACTTAAGTCAGTGCTTGAAAAGGTCACATATTTAAGAAAAAAAAGGTGGCAAAGAAAAGATGAATTTGTCGTGGAATTACATACTAAAATATAAGTATAAAACTCATCTCTATATAACAGCATCCGCTAAAAAATACCCATTAATGAAGAAAGAAGATAACTACCTACTACGTACAGGTATCTTCTTTTCTCTATTTATATTGATTTCGTTTTTATTACCTATTCATCATTGTTCCTCCAAGCAAAAAATGAATTGAATTTTCATAGAAAACTGTGGAGAAATCAAATTTTTATTTTGGAATCCTGCCCCATTGCCATTAGGCTAAAAAGAACGAGTTACCCCAAAACAATAAAAACAAGAAAAATGCACAAATTTTTTGTTATAGGGGTATTATAAGATCTTAACTTGATGGGCATGCATCGAGTTAAGATTTTGAGGCACTCTAAATTTACCAGACAGGTCTCAACTTCAATGGTAAATTACCTTCATTTGCTTCATAAACTAATTTTGTTAAATCTTCCTTGAGCATTTGCATTCGTTCAGCACCTATGTTTTCAATCCAGCGCCCCTCAATCTCAGTTAGTATCTTCTCTTTTGCTTGCACTACTAACCAACCTCGTTCAGTCAAAACAATAATTTTCCCTCTCTTATCAGTGGGATGAGTTTTACGCATTACATAACCACTTTTTTCAAGATAATCCACCATTTTACTCACAGCTTGCTTTGTAATTCCTAAATATTCAGCTAGTTCTATACCTGTTGCTCCATTAGGAGTGATGTATTTAAACATAAAACCATGTATAGGTCTAATATCTCCGAATCCCAATTCACTCAATCTGTCATGTAGTTCATTAATCGATGTACTAAAGGATAATGACAAAAGTGATGTAAGATCTAATTCACTAAATACTTGATGATTCATACATAAAACCTCCTCAAAAAAAGTCAATTAAGTTGACTTTTTTGATTCCATTGTACTACAAACAACATAATGAATCAAATTAACTATGTTGTTTTTGTTATAAAAGAAATATGACTCACTTAAAGCAACGCATTATTTTTAAACTGGAAATAATAAAACTCTCAATAAAGTTTCCTTTACTTCCATATCTTTTAGCCTTTTCTCCATTCTGCAATTCTAAACTTTTAACATAATAAGTACACATATATACAAACAAAAAACCTCTCATCAATCTAAAAAAACGTATACTCATAGAAATGAACATACGTTTCAACTTAAATGAATATAACATTCATGAAATTAACCTACTATAGAAACTAAAAGAACTTTCTTTATGTCTTATATCATAAAATTTCTTTTATAAACAGTAATAGAACTCAAATATTCAAAAACTTAACAACAGTATTACACAAGGTAACCTTTAGTAAGTTGGCTCGCTTTATGTAACCGCGATACCCTTAAGGTAATTGTACGTCAAGAAATATTTACTCACATAAAAGCTCAATAAAATTACATATTAATAAGAAATAACATGATGAAAATATCGATTTTTCAAAAAAATTACTCATCATAAAAATATACAGGTTACTTTAAATATCCAATTAATTATAAATTCCTACTAAAGTAAAGGAATTGTTTTATTTATTTGATATAATTTATGTGATTACAATAAATGTACGGAGAATAAAAGATTACAAATCATCTATATGGAGGTATGAGAAATGGATGAACAACGAGACATAGGGCCTAAAATAGAAAAAAGCTTTGAATTAATAGGAAAAAGATGGACAGGACTAATTATTTATGTACTTATGAGTGGTCCTAAACGGTTTAGTGAAATTCATTCAATGATTCCAGATTTAAGTAAACGTATGCTTACAGAAAGAATGAAAGAACTTGAGGATAACGATATGGTAGTACGACATGTGACCGCGGAACGCCCTGTACGAATAGAGTATTTACTAACAAAAAAAGGAACAGAATTAGGAAGAATTCTTGGACCGATTAGTCAATGGGCTGAAAGTTGGATAAAAGAGTAAATAAAAAGGCCCTTTCAAATATGTAAATCAAACACATATTAAGACAAGACGAAGTGCAATTTCCTAAAAAATATAGTCAATCAATTCAATAAGTAGACAATTCATATTAAAAAAATTACACTGTTTCATATTAAAGTAATAACTGACCTCATTTTAGAAAGGCAGGAAGAAACAAATGGCAAATCTTCTTTATATTACAGCGCATCCATTTGATGATACCGAATCATACAGTATGGCAGTTGGAAAAGAATTTATTAAATCCTATAAAGAATTAAACCCCTATGATGAAGTTGTTCATCTTGATTTATACAAAGCGGATATTCCATATCTTGATGCTGATGTATTTAATGGGTGGAAGAAACTTAGATCTGGCATTCCTTTACATGAATTAACACCTATTGAAATATCAAAAGTAGGACGTCTAGCTGAATTAGGCGGGCAATTTGTATTAGCTGACAAGTATGTATTCGTCGCTCCAATGTGGAATTTCTCTATTCCAGCCATTTTAAAAACATATCTTGACGCTGTGGCTGTATCAGGAAAAACATTTAAGTATACAAAAGAAGGAGCGGTAGGATTATTAACAGGTAAAAAAGCATTGCATATTCAAGCACGTGGCGATATTTATTCTGAAGGACCAGAAGCGCGTAAGGAGATGGGACATCGGTATTTAGAGGTTATGATGGAATTCTTTGGAACCTCTTTCTTTGAAGGAATATTTGTCGAAGGACATAACAAATTTCCAGAACAGGCTGAAAAAATTAAGGAAAAAGCTATTATTAGAGCTAAAGAAGTTGCTAAATATTTTTAAATATTTCAATCTAAAAACACAGTATTACTAATTATATTTATTATAGTAGCAATACTGTGTTTAATAAAAACTCTCCTAGGATTTTCTTCGCTTACCTTGTATCTAATTCATCCTACAGTATTATCTCGCTCTATAGTATTGTGTACATCAACTTAATCCACCAAAAAAATTTCCAGTCGTTTACTCAGATCATTTTAGGGCTATAATTATAACCGTTATCAGTAGACACTAAAAAAGATGGCTCCGATAGAATACCGAAACCATCTTTTAAGTGCTCGATTTTTTATGGTCTTTTTATTAAACTGTCCATTTTATAGAGTACAGTTCAATTCTTTACAATCTCAATTGATTGACAGTAACTTATTTACATCAACCAAGAAATCAAAAAGGGAAGAGTGACAAGAGACATAAGCGCACTAATAAAGAAAGAAGAGGCTGTCTCACCTGCTAGACTGTCAAATTTCACTGAAATCATAGCAGCTACTGCAGATCCTGGGAATGCTACTAATAAAACTAACTTTGTTACGTCACCTGAAGATAATCCGATTGCATGCGCAATTCCAATCATGAGAAGTGGTTGGACGATTACTTTAAGAAGCGAAATCCCAAATGCAGTTGAGCTAAATTGAACTTTACGAATTCCGATTGTAACCCCAACAGCAAATAACGCTGCACCCGATGTAATACCACCAATTTGCTCTAAACTTTTCGCTAATAAATGAGGTGCCTGGAACCCGCATAGCACAAGAATAACCCCAATTAAAGGAACACAGGCCAACGGCTCTGAAAGACCATGTAAAATTGATTTAATAGTTACTTTCAAAAGACTTTCTTTCTCGTCGGTCTCTTTATTTTTACTTTGACCTACTGCACCAATAATAGTAGCTAATGGATCTAGTATGGCATTCACAACGATTCCTGTAATGGCAATTGGAAGCGCAGCCACACTTGCTCCAAACAAACTTCCTAAAACCGGAGTTCCCATAAATGCAAAAGTTGGTTGGGCTGAGTTTAAAGAAAACATGGATGCTTCTGTTAATGAAAACTTAAATACGTATTTAGCAATTAATAGGAAAACAATATAAAAACCTACAATACCAATAACTAAGGCAAGTAAAAATGGCCATTTTTCAATTAATGTTTGCTTAGGGGTTGTTGTAATCCCCACAAACAGATGGGCTGGTAATGCAAATTTCGTTACTAATGTATTTAATCCTTTTGATGTCGTCGCATCAAATTTTTTAAAATATCCAGCTAAATATCCTAATAGGATGGTAAAGAAAATAGGTGTTAGAATAATAAAGATTTGACTCGTTTCCATTTTAAAATCCTCCATACTTCACATTGATCTGGGTATATATATCCCTAAATTACGATTTAACTTCAAAGTGAATAGTTTCTAGTAAATACCAATGCCTATCAAGGTGATAGGCATTCATTTAAACCTACATAGTTATCTCCGAATTTTCACTAGCTTTGATTGATTTATAAGTTGGGTGCCACATAGCATCTTTTACAGCTTGTTCAACATCTTCTGGAACATGTTGAGCCACGCCATCTTGAATAGCTGCTTTTGCAACTTGAATTGCTACTGCTATAGAAACAGAACGCAAGTCCTTTGTACTTGGAAGTAATGAAGCACCAGCTTTACGACTATCAGTCATATCAGTCACAGCATTTGCAACAGCAGTAAACATACCACTTGTAATCACTTTAGCTTTTACGACAATCGAACCAAGTCCTAAACCAGGGAATACAAATGCATTGTTAGATTGACCAATTTCGTATACTGTCCCTTTATAAGAAACGGAATCAAATGGACTTCCTGTTGCAATTAGTGCTTTTCCATCTGTCCAAGTAAGTAAATCTTGCGGAGTTGCCTCTGCTAATGGCGTTGGGTTTGACATTGGCATAATGACTGGGCGTTCCACATGTTTGGCCATTTCTTTTACAATTTCTTCTGAGAAGGCTCCCGTTACACCTGATGTTCCAATCAGAATAGTAGGTTTTACTTGTTTAATTACTTCCAGAAGAGTTATTTTACCGGATTCATCACGCGCCCAATCTTTTACTTCTTCCGATTTTTGTAAGTAAGGTTTTTGGAAGTTTAAAATAACATCCATATCGTCTGTTAAAAGTCCTCGGTAATCAACAGCCCAAAATCTACTATATGCTTCTTCTGTCGAAAGACCATCAAACACCATCGCATTATGAATTTGATCAGCATTACCAATCCCTGCGGCTCCTGGTCCAAATACCACTACTCGATGCTCTCGTAATGGGACACCAGTAACTTGAACAGCAGAAAGGATGGCTGCTAATGTAATAGCTCCAGTACCTTCAATGTCATCATTAAATGTTAAAATCTTATCTCCGTATTTTTCAATAATGTTGCGCGCATTGACATTACCGAAGTCTTCCCAATGTAATAAAGCATTTGGGAACATTTCTAATGCTTTTTCAACATATGCATCAATAAATTCGTCGTATTTTTCGCCTCGAACACGTTCATGTCGATTTCCAATATAAAGAGGATCTTGTAACAACTCTTCGTTGTTTGTCCCTACATCTAATACAACAGGTAACACACGACTGGGATCGATACCAGCAGCTGCCGTGTAAACAGCCAATTTACCAACAGAAATATTAATTCCATTTGCTCCCCAATCTCCAATACCCAGAATACTTTCAGAATCTGTAGTTACAATTAAATCAATATCCTCTGCTTTAACTCCACTATTTGCAAATGCTTTTTCAATTCCATCCATATCATTAATAGAAAGATAAACACCGTCTGGACGATGATATTCATGACTATACTCTTGAATGGCTTGTCCAACAGTCGGAGTGTAAATGATAGGTAACATTTCACTAAGATGATCTGTTAGTAATCGATAGAATAATACGGTATTGCGATTAGATAAATCATTTAACCAAACATTTTTTCGTAAGTTATTAGGTTGTTCTTTAAATTGTCGATAAGCACGCTTAACTTGTTCTTCTAACGTTAAAACTGTTGGAGGTAATATCCCTTCTAAGCCAAGATCTTTACGTTCTTGTTTTGTGAATGCTAATCCTTTATTTAAGAAAGGTTGAGCAAGAAGATTTTTCCCTTTCAAATTTGTTTGAATAGATCTTTCATTGGAAAGATTAAATGTAGTCATGTGATTATTCCTTCTTTCTTAAACTCTTAATGTATTTGTAAAGTGTCTTATTTGATTGCGTCAATAAAGGTTACTAATAGTAACTCGTGTCACTTAACGTTACTAATCGTAACCAAGGTAAATAAAATAGTCAACGATTTTATTTTTCTTTTTTTTTCCTTTTCTTTACTTCTGATTATTTTTTGTCCTCTAGTAAATAAATAGTTTCCTCTATATAAACACAAATTAAAACCACATGGAATAAGGATTTTGTTTTTTACTTACATCAAAAAATTAATAGAAATAATTAAAAAAATAAGAACCTATATAGACGTTTTTTTAGAAAGGAAAATATAAATACAACAAAAAAAATAACAAATAAATTAATCAAATAAGTTACTATTTGTAACTTAGTTATTTTATTGACACCTATGTGTGGTTTATTATCTATCATATTAAAAGCAGAAAGGTGAGAATGAATCATGACAAAAGTGATGTACAATCCAATTCACTCAGTATTTGATGCTTCATACATAAAACCTTCTTGAATAAAGTCAATACAGTTGACTAAATCTGAATTCCGTTGTAATATATGCAATATAGTCAATTGGATTGACTATATTTAGAGTGAAAAGGAATAGGATTCACCGAAACAAAAATTAATACATTATGGAGGTTTCTCATGGCTAATATCGTTAAAATTAGAGGAAGTGTATTTGCTCCGTATGCTTGGTTAAAACCTATTAAGGATTCTGCAACAGGGAGGATCTTAGAATATACTGGTGATGCACGTGAATTTACACCATACGCCGTAAACACAATGCGTTCAAGATTAGAGCAAGAAGTGATTATTGATTTTTATAAAAAAGAAATTTTCACATTTGCAGATGCTTGTCTTACAACTGTAAAAATTACAAATCCAGATGGTTCTATTGAGCATAAAAAAGGGAAAACAGGTACAGAAAATATTGTATGTACGAATGTTGTGTGGGGCGCTGATGGAGTTTCTTTTGAAATGAGTGCAAGTGCCAGCAACCCTTTAGATAAAGCAGCACCTGCGGCTGATTATTTATTAACTATACGTGTTAACAAAAGTGGAGCTTTGCATATTGAAGGTTCTCATGATGGGTTCCCTTGCTATGAATTTTATAAGCAAACAGATTTTGGTCCATTTGAATTAATCTATACACATGATTACAGAGAAACTGGTGACACTCCAGCGGCGCTAGCTGGAGAAATGGAATACAGTTTTAAAAAGACCATTTAGATATAAATATGAATCAGAAGCGTATTACTATTTAGACAAGAAAGAGCAAATATGAAAAGAAAAGCAATTGATTATGCGACAAAAATTGCAACCTGTTTTGCTCAATGATTAAAGGTTATATATTACCAAAAATAAAATTACAGAGGTGTTTCTCATGACTAATATCGTTAAAATTAGAGCAAGTGTATTCATTCCAACGTCTTGGACTGCAATAGGTTGGAATGGACCTAAGGAAGATAAACAAACGGGAAACTTAATCGAATTCGAAGGTGACGCACGTGAATTTACCCCTTATGCTGTAAACGCTATGCGTTCTAGAGTTGAACAAGAAGTAGTTGTAGATTTTCACAAAAAAGAAATTTTCACATATGGGAATACGGGTATAACAACAGAAAGAGTCACAACTCCAGATGGTTCTGTTAATAAGAAATCAGGAAAAGCTAGTACAGAACGTATTGTATGCACTGATATTGAATGGGCTTCTGATGACGTCAAGTTTCAAATGAGTGCAAGTGCTAGCAATCCATTAAATATAAATGCACCTGCTGTTGACTATCTTTTAACTGTGCATGTCAAAAAAGATGGTACTGTTGATATTGAAGGTAAACATGATGGATTTCCTTGCTATGAATTTTATAAACAAACAGATTTTGGTCCGTTTGAACAAATTCATACACATGATTTCAGAGAAACTGGTGATACAGCTGAAGCTCTAGGGGGAGACATGGAGTATAGTTTTAAAAAGATATTGTAAAGACAATATAATTTCCCTTTTAGTGAAGATGCAAAGTTTCTTAAAAGAGAAACAAGAGCCTGAATATATGAGGAAATATTATGCGACTATTAGTAATTTCTGTAAATTATGATACACCGAAAGGGCGAAGTCTACTTGAAGACTTCGCCTTTGTTTATACAGGGCATGAACGGTTTGGATTCCTATATTCCTGTTTTGGCAAAATGTTTAATACGTGCCCCAATTTCATCAACGAATTATTTCATTTCGCTTCCACCACTGACAGGAAGGTAACTTCCTGTGATATAAGCACTATCATCGCTGGCATAAAAAGCAATAGCTTTTGCAATATCATCAGGCTGTCCGATTCGACCAAGTGGGAGAAAATTCGCCTTCTGTTGTTTGAATTCTTCTGGTATAATGCTTGTCGCTTCTGTCTCCACTAATCCTGGGGAGACGACATTTGCTGTAATACCGTAACTCCCCATTTCTTGAGAAATAAATCTTACCATACTATTTAAAGCTCCTTTTGAAGTGCCGTGTGAAATAAAATTAGGTCCTGGTTGGTTACCTAAAATACTAGATACATAGATAAGTTTCCCGTAATTTTGTTTCTTCATATAAGGTATTACACTTTTTGTAGACACAAAAGCCGCTTGAAGTTCATCATTCGTTTTTTGAATAAATTCATTCCATGTGATATCTTCAAATGATTTCTGTACAAAGCTCACGCCTGCATTATGTACGAGGATATCTACGGATCCATATGTTTTTATAGTTTCTTCTGCAAGATTACTCATTTGCTCCATATTTCTAGCATCTGCTTGTATAGCAACAGCTTCTCCATCCTTTTCTCGAATTGATGTAACCACCTCTTTTGCTGCAGTCGCATTCCTTACATAATTCACTACTACTTTTGCTCCACGTTGTGCTAATATTTTTGCTGTAGCCGCACCAATTCCTCGGCTTGCTCCTGTTATGATTGCTACTTTTCCATTCATCTATTTGTCGCTCCTTTTATTTTATCTAGTATTTATTCTCTGTCTATGTAGTTTGTTCTTATTGCGTATATTTACAAATTCAATATAATCACCCTATGTTAGATGTTATATCAATACGTCTTAATAGCACCCATATCCATTTTAATACTTTTTTCAATTAGATATTTAGTTCCACGTTGTGCTAATTCCCCGCCGTTGTTATCACTCCATATATGAGTCGGGAGCTATTTTGTTATTCAATATTGGTTGATATATCTCTTCAATAGTAGTTTCCTTAACGTTTACCCATCAATCTAATATTTTGAGACACTCTATATTTACCAAACAGGTCTAGACCTCAATGACAATTTACCTTCATTTGTTTCATAAACTAATTTTGTTAAATCTTCTTTGAGCATTTGCATGCGCTCAGTACCTATGTTTTCAATCCAGCGCCTCTCAATATCAGTCAGTATTTCTTCTTTTGCTTTCAATACTAACCAACCTCGTTCGGTCAAAACGATAAGCTTCCCTCTTTTATCAGTGGGATGAGTTCGGCGCATTACATAACCACTTTTCTCAAGATAATCCACCATTTTACTTACAGCTTGTTTTGTAATCCCTAAGTATGCGGCTAGTTCTATACCTGTTGCTCCATCAGGGGTAATACATTTAAACATAAAACCATGTGCAGGTCTAATATCTCCAAACCCCAATTCATTCAATCTGTCATGTAGTTCCTCAATCACTGTACTAAAGGATAATGACAAAAGTGATGTAAGATCTAATTCACTAAATACTCGTTGATTCATGTATAAAACCCCCTCTAATAAAGTAAATTAAGTTGACTTTATTAGAATCTTATTGTACTATAAACAACATAGTCAATCAAACTGACTATACTGTTTTTGAAATTAAAGCAAGTTCTTGGACTGAACCTATAAAGGATACTCAAACGGGTAATACAATTCAATTCGAAGGTGATTCAAGTGAATTTACCCCTTATACTGTAAACACTATGCGTTCAAGAGTTGAACAAAAAGTAGTTGTAGATTTTTATAAAAAAGAAATTTTCTCATATGCAAATACGGATATAACAACAGAAAAAGTCACAACACTAGATGGTTCAGTTAATAAAAGAACGGGAAAAGTTGTTTTATTTCCATAAAAAACCGAATTACACTTATCCTACGGGAGCAAATATACAAATTATTTTAGCCCATACACAAGAAGCGATGGATCAAGTATTAGAGAATATGGCAATGGAACAACTCGTTACATTATTAGTAAATAAAATAAATTCTTCGTATAAAGTGTATATTTTTTTACACCACTTATAACTTATATAGTTACAAGTGGTGCGATAAAAAGAAAAGTGAGGAAACGTATATATGACCGTGAAAATTAAAGTTTATTCTGATTTTGTATGCGCATTTTGTTTTTTAGCAACAGGTCCCTTGGATAAGGTTGTAAAGGAAAAAGATGTAGAAGTAGAATGGATGCCATTTGAATTGCGTCCTAGTCCATCTCCGAAAATTGATCCACGGACACAACCTCGTTTAATGGAAGCTTGGAATTCATTTATTTATCCTACTGCTAAAAAAATAGGATTAGAAATAAAGTTACCACGTTTTCGTTCGTATACGCACCTTGCGTTTGAAGGTTATCAATTTGCAAAGGAACATGGAAAAGGAAATGAGTTTCACCATAAAGTGTTTATTGCACATTTCCAAGAGGAAAAAAATATTGAAGATATCGAAGTATTAACAAAATTGGCGGAGGAAGTGGGACTTTCTCAGGCTGTATTTAAGGAAGCATTAGTATCACGAAAGTACCGAGAAATGCATCAAGAAGCGATAAAACATGCCCATAGAGAAGCACAAATTATGGCTGTTCCAACGTTCTTTATTGGTGATGAAGTTATTCAAGGTTTTACTAGTAAAGAAAAATTAGCAAAGATAATTGATCAAGAAGTAGAAAAGAATAAAGAGAATGAGTTGGATGGATTGCAATGTAGTATAGATGGAGAGTGTTAATGCTAGATTAGTAGTAAAATATAGATTTCAAAAAATACAGTCAGCCGTGTTGACTATACTGTTTTTGTTATAAAAGAAATGGGATACCCCTTTTTATTGAGTAAATAATAACACCGTAAGAGTGAGTAACAGGAGGAAAAAAATATGACAACAGTTTTATTTGTAAAAGCAAACAATCGTCCAGCAGATCAAGCAGTTAGTGTGAAATTATATTATGCTTTTTTAGCAAGTTATAAAGAATCACATCCAAATGATACAGTGGTAGAGCTTGATTTATACAATGAGGAATTGCCATATGTAGGAGTAGATATGATTAACGGTACATTTAAGTCTGGTAGAGGATTTGATTTAACAGCAGAAGAAGCAAAGGCAGTAGCTGTTGCTGATAAATATTTAGATCAATTTCTTGCAGCTGATAAAGTTGTATTTGGTTTCCCGCTATGGAATTTAACAATCCCAGCTGTACTACACACATATATTGATTACTTAAACCGTGCAGGTAAAACATTTAAGTATACGCCAGAAGGGCCAGTAGGTCTTATTGGAAATAAGAAAATTACATTATTAAACGCAAGTGGCGGTGTATATTCTAAAGGACCAAAAGCTGAAATGGAAATGGCTGTTAAATATGTAGAAAGTATGATGAGCTTCTTCGGTGCAAAAGATATAGAAAAAATAGTAATTGAAGGTCACAACCAATTCCCCGATAAAGCAGAAGATATTATTGCTGAAGGGCTTGAAAGAGCGATTAAAGTAGCAAGTACGTTTTAATTAACAAAAATATTTGTTACTTCTATATAGCAGTACCAACACTTTTATAGCGGTGGTACTGCTTTTTTTATTCACTTATCTCTTTACTTTTGAGTGCTAAGACCCCAATTGATGCGAACTTTCCATTCTCAAGTTATTCAAACGATAGAAAGAAGGATTACATTCCAATGGAACGTTTATGGACAAAAAACTATATAATGCTGACAATTACATCATTATTACTATTTAGTGGTTTTTATTTATTAATGCCAACACTACCTATGTTTATTAAACAATTAGGTGGAAGTGAATCGCAAGTTGGATTTATTATTGGAGTGTTTACAATATCGGCAGTCATTTTCCGTCCTATTGTTGGAGGATTAATGGATCGATATGGCAGGCGCGTATTTATAATAAGTGGACTACTATTTTTTGCAATTACAATGTATTTTTATGATTGGGTAACAGGAATTGCATTTTTAGTGGTATTACGTATCCTTCATGGAATCAGCTGGGCAGTTGGTACCACTTCGATCTCCACAGCTGTGACTGATGTGATTCCACCATCTCGTCGCGGAGAAGGAATGGGCTGGTATGGACTTGCAATGACTTTAGGTATGGCTTTAGGACCAATATTAGGTCTTTGGGTAGTAAGATCATTTTCATTTCATTATCTATTTCTCCTATGCACAGCATTAGCACTTATTGCATTCATACTTGCATTTGGTACAAAAATCCCAGCAGTTCAATATACATCAAAACAACCAATATCATTTTTTGAGAAAACAGTTTTACCAACCGCTATTGTTACATTTTTCCTATCCTTTACTTTTGGTGGTATTACAACATTTTTACCACTGTTTGCGGCAAACATTCAAGTTAATGCTGGTACTTTTTTCTTAGTTTATGCTGTTACACTTATAGTAATTAGACCACTTGGGGGAAAGATATCCGATAAATATGGAGAAGGAGTCATTATTGTTCCTGCGCTTTTTATACTGATAGTCGCACTATTAGTCCTAGCAATGACAAATGGGTTTGTCGGACTAGTTATTACAGCTATTTTGTACGGAATTGGATTTGGATCGGCACAACCTGCGCTTCAAGTGGCAATTTTACGATTAGCTCCACCAGAGAAAAGAGGAGTGGCAAACGCTACATTTTTTACTGCTTTTGATTTAGGAATTGGTTTAGGCGCTATTCTTTTAGGGTTTGTTTCACAGCTCATGGGATATCAAATGATATTTATTGTTTGTGCTGTATCTGGGTTTATTAGTCTGTTAATTTTTATTTTGTTTGTAAAAAAGACACTAAAATAACTTTTTAATTTACAAAAAAAGCGCTATTCTTTTTGTAGAAATATACAGAAAGAATAGCCTGTTTTTTCATTTGAGGGAAATTTTGTTTTGTTCCCCAAAATGATAAATTTTTATTTCTCCTTCAAAATGATATATTTCTAACCCTAAGATATATTAAATCCTTATATATATATTTTCAAATTTATTTCTTAAGGAACTTTTTAAGGCATTTAAAAACATCCTCCTTATTTTTCAATATATAATACCTAAACTTATCCTCTTCAATGTTTTTATAAACAGAAAAAAGGGTAGATGATGAGCGATTATACTGATTCACTTCCCCATACCCAAACATATTACACTTCTTCATCAACTCTTCCACAAGCTTTACGCATCTAGCATTATCCGAAGTTAAATTATCACCGTCTGAAAAATGGAATGGATAAATATTATAACGGTCTGGTGAATATTTATTATCGATTAACTCAAGTGCTTTTTTGTATACAGAAGAACAGATTGTTCCACCACTTTCCCCTTTTGAGAAAAACTCTTCTTCTGTGACGACCTTCGCTTCCGTATGGTGAGCAATAAACTCAATGTCTACGGTTTCATACTTTGTGCGTAAAAATCTTGTCATCCAGAAAAAGAAGCTACGTGCCATATACTTCTCCCATATTCCCATCGATCCACTCGTATCCATCATCGCTAATACAACAGCTTTTGAATCTGGCTTTAACACTTCATTCCAAGTACGGAACTTTAAATCTTCTTGGTGAATTGGATGGAAAGATGCTTTACCACGCATTGCATTTCGTTTATATGCAGATATCATCGTCCGTTTCTTATCAATATTTCCCCATAATCCTGTTTTTCTAATATCATTAAATTCAATATGTTCAATCCGGTTTTCATCCATTTCTTTTCTCTTTAAATTAGGCAGCTCTAACTCTTTGAAAAACGCTTGCTCCAATTCTAAAATTGAGACTTCTGCTTCATAATAATCTTCTCCAGCTGCATCTCCTGCCCCTTGCCCTTTTCCTGGTCCCTTCTGCTTTTGACCACCTGATCCATCTCTTGCAACAACATCACCAACTTTGCTGTCACCGTTTCCTTGCCCAACGTGTTTGTTTTTATCATAATTGTATCTAATCTTATATTCATCTAAAGAACGAATCGGTATTTTCACAACATCCTTGCCATTAGACATAACTATACTTTCTTCTGTTACAAGGTCTGGTAAATTATTTTTGATTGCCTCCTGCACTTTTTCTTGATGGCGTTGTTGGTCGTCATATCCTTTGCGATGGAGGGACCAGTTTTCCTGTGAAATCGTGTAATTTGGTTGGTTTTCTTCGCTCATTCCTTTCCCTCCTTACTGTAATTGTCTTCCCCTATGAACAGCAATCTATAATTTTGTTTTCTAGTGTGCGTAACTAGAATATTTGAAAAATAACTGTTCATCGAAAATCATCCCATAAACATATATAGCGTTTTTCATACAATACTCCGAGCATCCTAAACAAAATTTTGCCACTCACATAATAGAAAGAAACATTCAGCCGTTGATAAGAAAGAAACACAATGCATTGTTGCACACATTTTCGTTTTGCAACATATTGTATTGTGTTGGCTTTTTTGTATGAATGGTTGGTTACTCTATAATATGCATATTGTAAAAATAATTGACAAGAAATTCATAAAATCGTATCTTAATTTATTATATTCGGACAAGCTATGACATTTTTTACAAATATCAATAGATAACAAAACGCCGCCCCAAGAATAAGAGACAGCGTTTTGTTATCAAACTATCGATTTAACAAACTACCTACATATCGTAACAATTCATTCGCAGATGAAGAATTATAGCCATGCTCATCAATTAAGCGTGCAACAACATCATTGATTTTCTTAAGCTGATTTTCGTCTGGTGTTTTCGTTGATGTTGTAATTTTCACTATATCTTTTAAATCGGCAAATAGTTTTTTCTGAATCGCTTCACGAAGACGTTCGTGTGAATTATAATCAAAGCGTTTTCCTTTACGTGCATAAGCAGAAATGCGAATTAAAATTTCTTCACGGAATGCCTTTTTAGCATTTTCTGAAATTCCAATTTGCTCTTCAATCGAACGCATAAGTTTTTCATCTGGGCTCATTTCTTCACCAGTTAACGGATCACGTAATTTTGATTTATTGCAGTATGCTTCGACGTTATCTAAGTAATTATCCATAAGTGTCTTAGCTGATTCTTCGTATGAATAAACAAATGCTTTTTGTACTTCTTTCTTAGCAATTTCATCGTATTCTTTTCTCGCTAATGAGATGAAATTCATATAGCGCTCTCGGTCCTCACTACTAATTGACGGGTGCTGATCCAATCCGTCTTTTAACGATCTCAGTACATCTAGTGCATTAATAGATGGTACCTCTTTTCGAATAATTGTAGAAGAAATTCGGTTAATGACATAACGAGGGTCAATCCCCTTCATACCTTCATCTTGATATTCGCGTTGCAGTTCCTCTACATCAATCGTATTATATCCTTCTACCGTTTCTCCATCATATAAACGCATCTTTTTAATTAAATCAATATCTGGACGCTTCGGGTCTTTTAAACGAGTTAAAATAGTGAACATTGCTGCAACGCGAAGTGTATGCGGTGCAATATGAACATTGGACACATCACTTTCACGAATCATTTTTTCATAAATATGTTCTTCTTCACTAACCCGTAAATTATATGGAACTGGCATTACAATAATTCGTGAATGCAATGCTTCATTTTTCTTATTTGCTATGAAGGAACGATACTCTGTTTCATTTGTATGCGCTACAATTAATTCATCTGCTGAAATAAGCGCAAATCTTCCTGCTTTAAAATTCCCTTCTTGTGTAAGCGATAGTAAATGCCATAAAAATTTCTCATCACATTTTAACATCTCTTGGAATTCCATCATGCCGCGGTTCGCCTTATTTAATTCTCCATCAAATCGATATGCACGAGGATCTGATTCCGAACCGTATTCTGCAATTGTAGAAAAGTCTAGACTACCTGTTAAATCGGCAATATCTTGTGATTTTGGATCAGAAGGACTAAATGTACCAATTCCTGTACGGCGATCTTCAGAGAAGAAAATACGCTCTACAACTACATCCTCAATTCTTGCCCCATATTCTTGCTCTAGACGCATAACATTTAATGGTGATAAATTCCCTTCAATCCTTACTCCATATTCATCAAAGAAATCATTCCGTAAATGTTGCGGAATTAAATGAAGTGGATCTTCATGCATTGGGCATCCTTTTATTGCAAAAATCGCTCCACGATCTGTTCGTGAATATGTTTCTAATCCTCGTTTCAACATCGTAACTAATGTTGATTTCCCCCCACTAACAGGACCCATTAATAACAAAATACGTTTCCTAACATCTAATCGTTTTGCAGATGGATGAAAATATTCTTCCACAAGGCGTTCTAAAGCATCCTCTAATCCAAATAGCTGATTACTAAAGAAGTTATATTTTCTTCTACCATCAACTTCTTCAATTCCAGCATCTTTTATCATATTGTAAATGCGAGAGTGTGCTGTTTGAGCCACCCATGGTCTTTCTTTCACAAGCTCCAAATACTCCGCAAACGTACCTTCCCATTGTAAACGTTCTTCTGCTTCCCGATATTGTTCAATTTTCTTTAGAATATCCATTATAGCTCCTCCCCCATCTCCTTGTTCAATCGGATTATTATAAAAGGTATGCTAGGATGTCCTTAAACATTCTTTAAATCAAAACGAAATATATAATAGCGCTATAAAATTCTCTCCAAAATTCAAAGAAAATTCTGTATAATAAAGGTATTAAAGTTTTCACGCTGCTATTCATTGTAAATAAATTCTTTTCTTCTGGGAACCTTACATACATTTCGATTCACAAATAGGATTCGTAAACCGAAAAAGTAAGGGGGAAATTAGTATGAAGTTATTATTAATTTTAGGTGTATCAATCACATTTCTTACAGCTATTTTTACATCTGGTTATAACGATAAACCAGGTACACAAAAAAAGTGATGTGCTTTTCAGCACATCACTTTTTTTCTTGTTTTTTATACACTATTTAAAATAAATATTTTCCACATCGTATATCGATAAAGGGCGATTATAAAAATAACCTTGTACGATTTTCACATTCTTTTCCTTTAAGAACTGTATTTGTTCCGCCTTTTCTACTCCTTCTGCGATTACATTTAACCCTAGAGTATGTGCTAAATGAATAATTGCAGCCGTAATATTCGTATCTCTTTCATCTTTATATATACCTTCCATAAAAGAACGATCAATTTTTAACGTATCAATCGGATATGTTTTTAAATAACTTAAAGATGAATATCCCGTTCCAAAGTCATCTAAATGAATCTTTAAATTTTGTTCTTTTAACTGCAGTAACACTCTTTTTGATACATCTTTATGTATAAGAGCCCCTTCTGTAACTTCTATTGCTAATAAATGAGGGGGAACGTTGTACTTATTTAAAGCACGTGTAATCATCTCTATTAATGTAATAGAACGAAAATGTCTAGCTGAAATATTAACTGCGATTGGTACAACCTCATATCCTTTATTTAACCATTCACGTATCTGTTCACAAACTTGATGTACTACCCATTCATCAAGTTTAATAATAAACCCTGTTCTTTCAGCAAGTGGGATAAATTGATTGGGCGAGACAAAACCTAGCTCCTTATTCTCCCACCTTATTAAGGCTTCCATACTGGCTATCTTTTCCGTTTCAATATTAATTTGAGGTTGATAATAGAGGGAAAATTCATTTTTCTCTATAGCACGATGTAACTGATTTTCTATTATAAACCTTTGTTCACGTTCACAATCTAATCCACTACAATAAAAATGATAATACCCTTTTCCTTTTTCCTTTGCTTTTTCCAAAGCTGCGTCGACTCTTTGGAAAAGCATTTTTTCATCCATTCCATCTTCTGGGGCCATTACAATCCCAATTGATGCACTCAAATAAACATCCTCTTCTTCTATTACAAAATGCCCACTAATTTTTTTTAATATTGTTTGTGCAACTTCCTCTACGTATTCTCTCGTTATATTTTCTATTAACATAACAAATTGATCATCATGTTCTCTAAATAAATGCATATCTTCTATTTTTAGGTCTCGTAAGCATTCAGTAACTTTTTTTAAGACTTGATCCCCTTCTTTATGACCAAATGTATCATTAATAAGGTGAAATTCATCCAAATCTATAAAAACCAATGCGAATTCTTTATTCTCAGCTAAAAATTCATTTAGCTTATTTGTACATGATATTCTATTCATTAACCCCGTTAACTGATCAAAGTAAGCTAAATATTCTGTTTTCATCTCATTTAATACTTGCCTCGTAACATCCCTCGTAACAATGTACACCCCGACGATTTCACTATTCACAATAATAGGGATTGTCCTCACGGAAATATAAAGTTCATATCCTTCTTTATGAATATATTTCTTTGCAACAATTTGTTTTGCTCTTCCCTGTAAAGCATTTTTAAATATAATTTGAAAAGTTTTTTCATATTCTTTATTTATAAACTGACAAATAAATTGGTCCTTTAACTCTTCATATCGATACCCAAAAATTTCATAAGTCGCTGGATTTGCATATGTAATTCTTCCAATAGAATCTACAGATATAATGGAATCATTATTATATTCTAGTAATGACTTAAATAACATTTGTTTTTCTTCTATTTCCACTTTTTTCTTAACCTGTGCTGTAATATCTCTAGTAATACAAATAATAAACTGACATGTTCCATTTACATCGCATACTGGATTAAGTGAAGATTCATAATGTATATCACCAGTTGGCAAACTAATTACATCACAAAATGTAATTGCTCTCGCTTCTCTCATTACTTTTGCATAGTGTCCTTGCAATAACCTTGCCGTATCTTCTGGTAATACTTCTGCAAAAGTTTTCCCATAACATTCTTTCCCTAGCCTGGCGTGATTCATTCCTATTTTATTCACATAAATATATTTAAAAGTTTCATCATCAATAACTTTCACAATAAACACTAAATCTTGAATAGCATGTAACAATCCCTGTCTTAATAAATCCATATCTATCATACTTAAAAAGGTATTTTGATTATTATATTGTTCCTTCATATTTATCTCAACCCGTCTTATCTATTTTTATTCATATATCTCATTCTATATGAATATGTACCTTTTTTAAAATGTATGATTACATATTTTTTTAAAAAATAAAAAAGCCGCCAAATGGCGACTTTTAATACACGATTTCTAAATCTAATCCTGGATAATTTTGTTGACGGAACGCTTCATAAATTAAAATTGCTGCTGTATTAGATAAATTTAATGAACGTACTTTATCCGTCATTGGAATACGTAAACAATGATCGAAGTTTTCTTCAATTACATTAGCTGGTAATCCATTTGTTTCTCTTCCAAATACGAAATAGTAATCCTTCTCACGTTTGCTATAATCAAATGCTGTATGAGCTTTCTCGCCATACTTTGTTAAATAAAAGAATTCACCATCTTTATTTTTCTCATAAAATTCTTCGATTGAATCATAATACGTAACTTTTACGTGCTGCCAATAATCTAATCCTGCACGCTTTAACATTTTGTCATCCGTTGAAAATCCAAGCGGTCTAATCAAATGTAATTCTGTTCCAGTTGCTGCACAAGTACGTGCAATATTTCCTGTATTTGCTGGAATTTCTGGTTGATATAAAACAACATGTACTCCCACGCGATATTCACCTCTATTTTTTATCTACTACGTATTATACCACTTGAACGAAAAATCTCTACCCATTAATAATATGAAAAAATTTATATTTCATTTGTGGTGTATATTTACTAGAATCTTCATAGTTCCAATAACGCCTGCGGCTATTCGCTGAATGTGCATTTACAAGCGGCATACCATCTGCGTCTTTTGCTACTACAATTGTCGTATGATTCCACCTACCATCATCCTCAAAATCATACGCAATTACATCGCCAAGAATAAGGTCTTCTGGCCTTTCTACTGCTTCTGCTCGAAGCCCTGTTGTAGCACCTGACAAATACCAATAAAAAGAGTGTGCTACAGCCCAGCTCCAACTCCACTGGTTTCCCCTTTGCCACCACCCTTTACGAATGTTAGGATGTCCATTCATCGGGACTTCTCCAGTGTGCAGACATTGTGAAATAAAATTTGTACAATTATCCGGAAAATTACGGTATGCAGAATTGCGATCATCCCACCAACGCTCTGCATATTTCACTGCCTCTAAACGATTATATTGATATGAACCGTATTTTTCTTTCGTGACTTCCCGTTCTAACGTTTCACCTATTCCTATTTCTTCTGACACTTCAAGAGCATAATCATCTATTATACAACTATTTTTTAAACAAACTCGTCGTTTTAATTGTTCCTCTTCGATATAAAATAATTCTTTATGCTTAATTAAATATTTCAAGTGTATTTGATAATCAATTTCTTGATGCTCATTACTATTTAATTGTCTAACGAAAGAAATATCTGCAGTTGCTTTCACTATATGTGCACTACGCTTTTGAAACAATTGTTTCTTTCTCTGTACCATTTGTAACAAATCTACTGCAATACCATCTACATCTGTTCGTTTCTCTGTTATATATGCTAAAAACTGTTGCACTTGCTTTTCAATATTCGCTTTTACAACCATTTCGTCTCCCTCCCATATTACAATATGAAAAAGGGAGATATTATCTACTCTTTTTTCTGTGCTAACAATTCAAGTCCACGATTCATTTCATGAAGAACCTCTTCATCTTTCTCACGTTCCATCGCTTTTTCAATCGCTTCTCCTACTCCATCTCCACCAATTTTCCCAAGTGCCCATGCTGCTGTTCCACGAAGGACTGGTCTTGGATCATCTTTCATAACACCGATTAAATCAGGAATTGCTGCTGTTTCTTTAAAATGCGCAAGTGCTAAAATAGCATTTCGTTGCAATGGTTTTTTACCTCTCCATGAACCAGACATAATTCCATACTTCTCTTTAAAATCACGATTACTAATTGTTAAAAGTGGTGTTAATAACGGTTTAACTAACTCAGGGTCAGGCTCCATTTCAGGATGGTTATGAAAATCCATTCCTTTATTTTTCGGACAAACAGTCTGACACGTATCACATCCATATATACGGTTTCCTATTTTATCGCGATATTCTTCAGGCAGAAACCCTTTTGTCTGTGTTAAAAATGCAATACATTTCTTCGAGTCCAACTGCCCGCCTTGTACTAAAGCACCTGTAGGACAAATATCAATACATTTCGTACAACTTCCACATTGATCTTCTATTGGCCGATCAGGAGGGAATGGAACATTCGTAATCATTTCTCCTAAGTATACATACGAACCAAATTCCGGCGTAATAATAGCGCAGTTCTTACCACTCCATCCAATACCGGCACGCTCTGAAACAGCTCGATCACTTAGCTCCCCTGTATCAACCATTGATTTCACTTCTATATCCGGCAGCTTTTCGATTAAATACGCCTCTAACTTTTGCAAACGATCTCGTAGAACAAAGTGATAATCTTGGCCCCAAGAAGCACGGCAAAAAATCCCACGTCGTTCCCCACGTTTACTTAATGGTGCATTTTTTAATTTTGAAGGGTATGCTAAAGCAATCGCAATAATTGATTTCGCACCAGGTAACAATAGCTGTGGATTCGTTCTCTTCTCTATATCAGGCTCTTCGAATCCAGACTGATAATCCAATTGTTGTTGCTGGATTAGGCGCTGCTTTAATTCCTCAAATGGTGAAGCACTGGCAAAACCTATTTTATCTATACCAATCGTTTTACTATACGCAATTACATCTTGCTTTAATTGTTCAAAGTCCATTTTCAATCGCCTCCACCGATGAATCCATCCCTTATGTAACGACTATACTGGTTATCAATTCACTTTTGGAATAATATTCCTCACTTCTATTTTCGCATACAATTATGATTTTCAAACATTAAAAAACGCAATGCTTCGTTTATCTTAGAAACGAAACACTGCGTTGATCACAATTTATTAGAAAAACATTAAATAAAATTTGGAGCGGGTGAAGAGAATCGAACTCTCGACCAGAGCTTGGAAGGCTCTTGTTTTACCACTAAACTACACCCGCAAATATGAAAAAAATATAAGATATTGAAATAACTTATGTAAAGTAGTATAGCATGTAAAAAAAATCGAAGCAAGAAATTTATCGAAAAAAGTCGAAAAAGTGATGAGATACCTCATCACTTTTTCAATTCTTTATCAATCGCCTTCTTCATACTATCGAAATCAGGGTTTGCAAGATTCCCATTTATATATACTGAAGGAGCACCTTGAACTTTTAATTTTTGAGCACGATCTGAATCTTTACGTACTTTGTCTTTCATTTCTTTACTGTGTAAATCTTTTTTAAACTGTTCTACATTAATTTTCGGAAGCTTTTCTTTCACAATATTAAGAAGTAATTCTTCTGTAATCCATTCTTCCGTATCTTTCTTTTGATTTTGATAAATCTCATCATAGAAAATCCAGAATGAATCTTGATCTTGTTTATAAATTGCTTCACCGGCAGCTGCACCTAAATCAGAGTCTTTTCCGATAAACGGGAAGTTAATAAAATATAACTGCACTTTACCTTTATCAATATACTCTTCTTTTAATCGTGGTAATACTGTTACATCCCAAGTACGACAAGCTGGACATTTAAAGTCTCCAAATTCAACTACCTTAACTGGAGCATCATCTTTTCCTAAAGATTGTTGCGTAGAATAAGCAAACATCTCATTCCCTTTATCTTTCTTGTCATTTATGATGCTATACACAATCGTCCCGATTACAATCAATACTGCGATAGAAAAAACTATACCAAGAGCCATGAGTTTGTTTGATGATTTCATATACATTCCTCTTTAATTTCATATTCTGTATACATCATTGTACACAATACACATAATATCAATACTTACATAGGTCACGCAATGAACACGCTCACATAAATTACAAAAATACAACGTTTGTGACAATATTGTGTCACCTTTTGTCACAAATTATCAAAAAAAGAAGCTCCTATGTAGGAACTTCTTTTAACTTACTGCTTTTTCACGGGCATTTTTTAACATGGATTGCTCTGTTTTTATATCATGGCGAATTACTAATTTCTCACTAACTGCTTGCACATATTCATCATGATTTATATACCCTTCTTTCTCCATTAGCCTTAAAACTACATTCCGTCTCTCAACTGCTTTATCATAATTTTGTGCAGGTGAGTAATAAGCCGGTGCTTTTACTACAGCAGCCATCATTGCACTTTCAGCCAGTGTTAATTGATCCACTTTTTTACCGAAGTAAAGGTTTGCTGCTTTTTCAATCCCCCATGCGCCTTCTCCGTAGTAAATATTACTTACATACAATTTTAATATCTCATCCTTTGTGAATGTACGTTCAATCTTTTTCGTATAAAAAATTTCTTTCCACTTACGGGAAAATGTACGTTCATTAGATAAGAAAGCATTTTTAGATAACTGCTGTGTAATCGTGCTTCCTCCTTGCACAACACCACCAGCTTTTATATTTTCAATAGACGCCCTGATAATCGCTATATAGTCTAAACCGTTATGATGATAAAACCTTTTATCTTCCGTCGCAATAAATGCGTGTGTTAATGATTCTGGCACCTCTAACTTAGCGGGTACATGTAATTTACTAATATCACTTCGCTCAATCATTACATTTCCAACGAATAATAATGCAAAACTTAACAATAATAATAATATAATGGCTTTATAAAGAAATTTAGTTAATGGATTTAATGCAACTTTTTGATGATAATTCACTCTAGATAATACTCGTTCTTTCATCTCGAACACCTCTTTTCCACACAGCATATAACTCTTAATTTAAGAATACCTTGTTATAAAAGAATATCCCATCGATTTCTCTTACACCTACCTTACAACATTGTAAGGTGTAAAAATGTATTGTATCACAGTCCCTTTTTATCTACTATTCATATGAAATGTTGAATATACATTTATTTATCACACTATTTATAGGAAGTAGGACTCTCCTTAATTTCACTTTATTCTTTTATTATATCAGTTTATACATTTATACTTTTAAACATCTAGCAATCTAATTATATACGATATATCACCATTATACAGAACGAACGTTCTATAAATCAATACTAGCTTTCGGATTATCTCGCTATTTGTGTGCAGTAAGAATTCTCCCTCAAAACTTGGCTAAAGCTAGGAAATTAGGTGGTAGTCCTGCTTCCTCCACCAATTATTAGCCTACACTTTATTATTGTGACCTTTTTCTGAAACAGTATACATAAAGAAAAGGTTAGCAATTTGAGCTGTCCTCAAATAACTAACCTTTTCTTTACAACCTTCCTATAAGATTATATGGCTGAACTTCCCATGTTTCGTATGGAATAAAATGCATTGCTTTCATCGCATCAAGTGTCCTTGATTTCATATGAGGACGCGTTATATACTCATCAATGTTCTCTTCGTTTAAAGCAACAAATTTAGCCTCTTGTATTTCTTCAGATTGAATTTTTATTTCACCACTAACATATGCTACTTTAAAAACAACAGCTACAATATGCATAGAAGCATTATAATAAATCCCTGTAACTCCGATAGGCTTCACAGTTAATCCTGTTTCCTCCATTATTTCTCTGCAAACAGCTTGATCGAGCGCTTCCCCTTCTTCTACCTGTCCTCCAGGCATTTCCCACGTATCTGCTCGCCAGTGCACTTTCGTTAAAAGCACCTCATTCTTTTCATTTGTTAAATAACCTGCTACGGCAACAATATGCTTTGGTGTTTTATGCTCCACAGAAATACCTCCTAGAAATATGATTATTTAAAATACAAACCTATAACCATATTCCCTAGCAGCTACAAAATACCTTTAATACTTTACCACCTTAATTAACTCCATAAAAAAAGACCCTATCCGTTAAAGGAAAGGGTCTTCTGTCTTATATTATTCCCCTAAGTCTACGTTGTGGTAAACTTGCTGTACATCTTCTAAATCTTCTAATGCATCAACCATTTTTTCAAATTGTACTTGAGCATCTTCAGGAAGTTCTACATCACTTTGTGCAAGCATTGTTAATTCTGCAACTGTAAATTCTTCAACACCAGCACCTTTAAGTGCAGATTGTACTGAATGGAACTGATCAGGTTCAGCATAAACGATAACAGAATCTTCTTCTTCTAGAATGTCACGTGCATCTACATCTGCTTCCATTAAGATTTCAAGAACTTCATCTGATGTTTTACCTTCAAGACCGATAACAGCTGTCGCATCAAACATGTAAGCGACAGAACCGTTTACACCCATGTTACCACTGTTTTTGCTAAATGCAGCTCGTACATCTGCTGCAGTACGGTTTACGTTATTTGTCAGTGTATCTACAATTACCATAGATCCGTTTGGTCCAAAGCCTTCATAACGAAGCTCGTCATAGTTTTCTTCTGAACCGCCTTTTGCCTTTTCAATCGCACGGTCAATAATTGTTCTTGGCACGTTGTATGTTTTCGCACGTTCTAATACAACTCTTAACGTTTGGTTTGATTCTGGATCTGGCTCGCCTTGTTTTGCTGCCACATAAATTTCACGTCCAAATTTCGCGTATATACGGCTTGTATTTGCATCTTTTGATGCTTTTTTTTCTTTAATATTGTTCCATTTACGGCCCATACTTTCCACTCTCTTTCCCATTTTAAATCTACATAAAAATATTAATATGAAATATAATGTGTATTCAACACATTTTTAAAAGAAATATAAAAAGTTCATTTTTGATTCATATTACAGACATAATATAAATCACTATCATTTTGTTCTTTCGACAAGTTATATTATACATGAATTCCTAAGTTTATTACGAATTTTAAAATCACATAGCATAATTTAACAAAAAAAAACCTAACATTTCTGTTAGGGTCTTTTTAGGTGACATTTATATAGAGTGCTACCCTTAAAATCCTTTATTTTAAAGCATTTTAAAAATTTTGAGCTTCTTTAAACATGATAAATTAAAATGAAACGGAGCCAAAATGGAATCATATTAAATAACTGACACCTTTTACTTTCATTTCTCTCCCTTGATTAAATTTATCATATTTCATTTATTACTGTGATAATTTATTTTATTATTTCTCGCTAAACAATAAGAAACAGGGCAAAGCTGCCATGTCCTTTTAAAGATTTGTTATGTAGTATGTTATGAACTATTCATTATCAAACTAAAGTTATTCCTTTTCATTCCTCTACTAATCCCATAATATTTCCTTAATTACTTTCTATTGCTGTATAATTAAAATAGGGAAAAATTTGAAGAAAAGATGGGAGAGAATTATGACACATTCAAATGAGAAAAAATCACATGGTTTTAAAGGAATAGGAGAGAAGTTAAACCCAACTATCTATCAAGTGAGATTCATGAAATTGGATGGTCCAATTCAATTTGAGTCGTTCCCTAAATTAAAGGAATTAGGGGACTGGTTGAGTACTTCAACGCAAATATGGTCGTGTCACTCAACTATGTACAAGTACAACAGAGAAGAGTTTGAAAAGAAGTTTTTCGAAATTACGAAATTACCAGCTGATAATGTGGTAATTTCAACTGGTGGTATCGGATTTAACTTCATGTCACCAGGGTGGAGAGATTCTCTCTAGAGTGCTCGAAAAAATTCTTGTATATGTAATATACTACTGAAATTTTATAAAAGGATAAAACCGAACTTTCGGTTTTATCCTTTTAATACTTCATAGTTTCTTCCAACTGTATCTAAAGTTCGTCACTTACTCACCGCACACTACCCCAACGCACTATTAGTGCTTATTTTGTAGTGTGAAGAAAATACAAAAAAACTCTACACAATTAGTGTAGAGCCTTGATGTTACGCCGTTCGTGATACCGATGGTCGGGGTCGAACCGACACTCCCGAAGGAACACGATTTTGAGTCGTGCGCGTCTGCCAA
This sequence comes from Bacillus sp. SRB_331, assembly GCF_003264175.1. Lineage (NCBI taxonomy): Bacteria > Bacillati > Bacillota > Bacilli > Caryophanales > Bacillaceae > Bacillus > Bacillus sp. SRB_331. Next base: position 41,096 of record NZ_NADV01000027.1, read on the forward strand.
TTCCGCCACATCGGCATAAAAGAAAGGCGGCAACCGGATTTGAACCGGTGGTAAAGGTTTTGCAGACCTCTGCCTTACCACTTGGCTATGCCGCCATATGAAGTTAAAATGGAGCGGAAGACGGGATTCGAACCCGCGACCCCAACCTTGGCAAGGTTGTATTCTACCACTGAACTACTTCCGCAAAAATGGCTGGGCTAGCTGGATTCGAACCAGCGCATGACGGAGTCAAAGTCCGTTGCCTTACCGCTTGGCTATAGCCCACCGAAGTTTTACTTAATTATATGTAAGTATCCATTAATTTATTTGTAATTTTTAAAAAATAAAAATGGGGCGACTGATGGGAATTGAACCCACGAATGCCGGAGCCACAATCCGGTGCGTTAACCACTTCGCCACAACCGCCATGTTGTGTTTATATATTTGGCAGGGGCAGTAGGAATTGAACCCACACTGGAGGTTTTGGAGACCTCAGTTCTACCTTTAAACTATGCCCCTATGTAAAATGGTGGAGGGGGGCAGATTCGAACTGCCGAACCCGAAGGAGCGGATTTACAGTCCGCCGCGTTTAGCCACTTCGCTACCCCTCCGAAACTTACATGGTGCCGGCTAGAGGACTTGAACCCCCAACCTACTGATTACAAGTCAGTTGCTCTACCAATTGAGCTAAGCCGGCATATTTTATTAAAATGGTGGCTCGGGACGGAATCGAACCGCCGACACGAGGATTTTCAGTCCTCTGCTCTACCGACTGAGCTACCGAGCCTTATTAAAATGGCGGTCCCGACCGG
>NZ_NADV01000027.1:41989-42185 GCF_003264175.1 Bacillus sp. SRB_331
CCGTACTGCTCCACCCCGCGATAATATTATTTATATAATTATATGATAAGTGTTAGCAACCACATTACGAGAATGTTTGGTTGCGGGGACAGGATTTGAACCTGCGACCTTCGGGTTATGAGCCCGACGAGCTACCGTACTGCTCCACCCCGCGACAATATTATTCATATAATTTATATGGTGGAGGATGACGGGA
>NZ_NADV01000027.1:42305-42589 GCF_003264175.1 Bacillus sp. SRB_331
ACCACTTGACCAACGGGCCAAATATTATAAATTCCTTATGGCGGAGAGCAAGGGATTCGAACCCTTGATACGCTTGTGACGTATACACGATTTCCAATCGTGCTCCTTCGGCCAACTCGGACAGCTCTCCAATGGCTCCGCAGGTAGGAATCGAACCTACGACCGATCGGTTAACAGCCGATAGCTCTACCGCTGAGCTACTGCGGAATAATATTGCCTGGCGACGTCCTACTCTCACAGGGACAAGGTCCCAACTACCATCGGCGCTAGAGAGCTTAACTTCC
>NZ_NADV01000028.1:0-79683 GCF_003264175.1 Bacillus sp. SRB_331
ACTTCCTTATGTTAACATCTTCGTTTTTCGATGTCAACTAAGTTTTTCAAATTTCTTTTTTGTCGTTTACTGCGTTTCCACATCAGCGACGTTCATTAATATATCACGCAGTATATATAGGGTCAATACTTTTTCTGAAAAAATTTCACATCCCGTTAAAAAACTAAATTAACTATAGAAAAAAATTACTACTCCTCTTTTATAGACATGCTCCTTCCACCTAATCTCTTTCTGTATTGCATCTTAAAAGAAAACACTACTGTTCTTTAATAAGTGATAAATTTAATCATCACCTTCGTTTTCATAAAATATTCTAAATTGTGTGTTATATTATTTCTATAGGAGTGTGGTGGGAATGGGTATTAAATATTCGAACAAAATTAATAAAATCCGAACCTTTGCATTGAGTTTAGTATTTATCGGCCTCTTCATTGCATACTTAGGTGTCTTTTTTCGCGAAAACATCATTATTATGACAACCTTTATGATGGTTGGTTTTTTAGCTGTCATCGCTAGCACTGTTGTTTACTTTTGGATTGGTATGTTATCTACAAAAACGATACAAATTATTTGTCCAAGCTGCGATAAACCAACAAAAATGCTCGGTCGTGTCGACGCATGTATGCATTGCAATCAACCTTTAACACTTGATCGAAATCTAGAAGGAAAAGAATTTGATGAGAAATATAATAAGAAGAGTTATAAATCATAGGTATATGGAGCTTACATAACTAAAGAAGTTTCATCTCATTAAAAAGGTGATTTCTTAACTAAGAAATCACCTTTTGTATTTGTTCTTATTAAATTTGATTCTTCACTTAACATTTTAAATCCTCATGAGTCTAACACGATTCCCATGTATAATAAAGAAAGAGGTCGACGTATAGCCGTCAGCCTCTTTCTTTATTATATATTACGCCTTATGACACTCTGGACAAACGCCATAAATTTCTAAGCGATGACTATTAATAACGAAGCCTGTCGTTTTTGCAGCTTCCTCTTCAAGCTGTTCCAATCCTCCATAAGGAAAATCAACAATCTTACCACATTTTTCGCAAATCACATGATAATGTTGACTTGTAACATAATCAAATCTACTTGAAGCATCCCCATAAGTTAATTCCTTTACAAGTCCAACTTCTTTAAACACACGTAAGTTATTATAGACAGTTGCAACACTCATATTTGGAAACTTACCTTCTAATGCTTTATAAATGTCATCCGCTGTTGGGTGCGTCATAGATTCCACAAGGTACTCTAAAATAGCATGACGCTGTGGAGTAATGCGTACACCCGTATTTTTCAGCATTTCTAGCGCTTCTTTTAATTCTTCTTTGACCACCGTCATGCACCCCGATTCTATACGGATTATTATTTTATAATTCTTATAAAGAGTGTACTCTTTTTCTTATAAATCGTCAATATTTCTACTATAAGTATGTGGTTTATTTTCGTATATAGCCTTATTCTTATGTATCTTCCCCCATTCCCTATACATTTACATAGAAAAAAGTGCGACATAATCGCACTTGGAATACTATCATCTGAGGAGGTATGCCCTACACTTTCACTTTATGTATCGCAAGAAAATATGTATAGACGCATGCCTTACATATGTATTTTTTCTCCTCATTAATATAGATTTATTTTATATAAGAAAGAACATCCTCAATATGCCCTTTCACTTTCACTTTACGCCACTCATTTACAAGCTCACCGTCTTTATTAATAAGGAATGTAGAACGCTCAATTCCCATGTACTCTTTTCCGAAGTTCTTTTTCAGCTTCCAAACATCGTACAATTCTGCTACTTTATGATCTTCGTCTACTAAAAGTACAAATGGAAGCTCATGCTTCTCAATGAATTTCATATGTCTATTTGCTGAATCTGGACTTACACCAAGTATAACCGTATCCTTCTCTTGAAATAATCCATATGCATCACGAAAATCACATGCTTCAGTTGTACATCCCGGAGTCATATCTTTCGGATAAAAATATAGGACTACATTTTTACCGCGAAAGTCAGCTAAGCGAATTTGTTCTCCGTTACTTCCTTCTAATGTAAATTCTGGTGCCATTTCTCCTACTGTAATCATTGTTATCACTCCTTCTCTTTTCTTTTACTATATCAAATGCTACCTTATTTTTCATTGTCTATTACAGATCTCATCACAAAGGCAAACGGTAATGTATATCCAATTAGCGCTTCTCCAATTGCAATCCATCTTCCGATTCCAATCGGAGCTATATCACCATATCCAACGGACAATAAAGTAACCGCGCTAAAATATAAACATATTTCAACGAGCTGAAAGGAATGAGCACTTAACCTATCCCCATCTTCTTTCAAAACTGCAAAACCCATTTCCTCTAGCACAACATAACTTAATCCAAACGCAATCAGTACCGTTGTATAAATCAAAAACAACGTAGCTAAATTGTACAGCGAAAAGAAACGATTGGAATTTGAATATGAACTCCATAATAATTGGACACTTCTCAAAATAGCGATTGCTGCAATTAATAGAATAAATCCCCATAACATGTCCTCCACCTCGTTTTATATGTATGAGGACTGTAGCTGATTTATCCCTTAGAAACGAACAAGCTTCTATAATTAATTTCCTGCACCACGATATCGTTTAACCCCTTGATTCCAGAGGGTAATTGCAATAGTAAAACAGATAACACCAACAATTGGATTTGCGAAAGCATAGCTATTCCACTCTGTTTTTCTTAAAAAGTATGCTGCTGGATATACCCCAACAAATGCAAACGGTAAAACAAACGTTAAAACAAAGCGAATAACACGGTTATAAATATCAACAGGGTAGCGTCCATAATTCCCTATGTTATACATAAGCGGCATAATGGAACTTTTCGCATCCGACCAAAAGCCAAAACTTGCAAGCGTAACAAATATCCCGCCGTACACAAGTGCCCCTCCCCCTACCATGAGTAGGAATAAGAAGAAATCATACCAGTAAAAAGATAATTGCAGCTCCATTGCTGCATAACCCATCACAATAATCCCCGTAATAGCTCCAATTAAAGATTCAAGTTCCATTCTTTCTAATATAATTTGAAATAAACTATGAATCGGTCTCGTTAATATACGGTCCATTTCTCCTTTAATAATGTAACGATCATTAAAGTCCCATATATTAAAGAAAGCTGAAAAAATGGCAAACGGTACTAAAAAGAACCCATAAATAAAGATTACTTCTTCTCGGCTCCACCCTTTTAGTGCTTGGGTATGCCCAAACACAACGAGAATGAAGATTAAATTAACAGCTTGTAGTGATAAATCTGAAAGTAATCCGACGATAAAATCGCCACGATACTCCAATTTTGTTTTTATATATTGACTTGCATATTGCAAAAATAATTTTATATATATCATCTCATCATCCCCCTTGTACGATTAGACGTTTTCTCGCCGTTTTCCACATCAGTACAATTGGAATAATAAGTATAATTGCCCAAATCACTTGAAATAATAAAGCTTCATATAACTTACTTCCTTGTATACCTTCAGAGAAAATCATACTTGGAATATAACTAATTGCTTGAAACGGTAAAAACACCATTGCTTTTTGGGCCCATAACGGATAAAAACTAATCGGTAATAATAAACCAGAAAATAAATCGATAACAACACGTTTCGCATACATAATTCCACTATTATTAAATAAGAAGAATGTAAGCATTCCTGTCATTAAATTTATTTGTGTATTAATGATAAAACTAAATATTAAAGATAAGAAGAAATATAACCACGTTTGAAAATTCGTTGTAATTTGTAATGAAAATAATAACGTAACAATAACCATGCCCGGAATCGAAAAGAAAGCAAAACGAAATATCCCTTCTCCAAGCCCTTGCATAACTTTCATACCTAAATAGTTGTACGGACGAATTAGCTCTACCGCCACACGTCCTTCTTGAATTTCCATCGCAATTTCTCTATCTATATTATTGAAATAAAAAGCGCGTGCCATCCATGCGATCGCAATATACGTAGTCATTTGTGAAATAGATAAACTTTCAATATTCTCTTTCCCGCTATAAATTGCTTGCCATAAAAAATAATACGCACCAATGTTAATCGTATAAATTAAAATCCCGCTGTAATAATTTGTACGATAAGCAAGCATCATTAAAAAGCGAATCCGAATCATTTCAATATACTTACCCATGCATAATACCTTCTTCATAAATGTTACGAATAATTTCCTCTGTAGACACTTCGTTAATTTTCAAATCTTTAATTTGAAAGGCTTGTACTACTTTAGAAATCAACATAGAAATGATAACTTCTTCATTCGGTATTTTTGCAACCCATGCGTTTTCTTCTTTCGCTTTTAACCAAACAACATGGCTATCTGGCATAACCATTGATAACTCCTGGTATGAAACTGGGGCAACAAACTGAAAATGTATTTCCTTCTCTACTCCCCACTGCGTACGAAGATTATCTAAAGATCCGTCATACATAATATTCCCTTCATCAAGCATGATGACGCGTTCACATAAAGCTTCAATATCAGTAATATCATGTGTCGTTAATAAAATTGTTGTTTTATAACGTTCATTCATCTCTTTTAAGAATTCTCGTATTTTCAATTTCACAAGAACATCTAGTCCAATTGTTGGCTCATCTAAAAATAATAACGGCGGATTATGAATTAACGCCGCTGCCAATTCACAACGCATTCTTTGACCAAGAGATAATTTCCGTACCGGTTTATCTAACAAAGGACCGATATCTAACGTTTCAATAACATGTTCCATATGTTCCTTATACTGAGAGTCTGATACACCGTACACTTTCTTCAATAAACGAAATGATTCTTGTACAGCAATATCCCACCAAAGCTGGGAACGCTGACCAAACACAACGCCGATTGTTCTTACAAATTCTTCTCTCTGTTTGTGTGGATTCATTCCATTCACTGTAATTTGTCCTGATGTCGGAGTCAAAATCCCTGTAAGCATTTTAATCGTCGTTGATTTACCAGCACCATTCTCACCAATATAACCAACCATTTCACCTTGCTTTACAGTAAAAGAAACATCATTTACTGCTGGTACTATTTTATAATTACGATTTAATAAATCGCGAAATGCACCCTTTAATCCCGGACGACTTGAATAAGCTGTAAACTCTTTACGTAACCCTTGTACCTCAATTACCGATTTCATAATCGGACCCCCTTCCTAAATGTCACAACGAATAGTTTACCCAACTGCTCCTTCTATCACAAACAATACGTCTTTTCAAAAAACATGTTAGAATAATACATAGATTTTTGTAAGGAGATGAATTGTAGTGAATTTCACAAAATCAGAAGCGTTACATAAAGAAGCTTTAGAACATATCGTTGGTGGTGTTAATAGTCCTTCCCGTTCTTTTAAAGCAGTTGGAGGCGGTTCTCCTGTTGCAATGGAACGTGGAAAAGGTGCTTATTTCTGGGATGTAGATGGAAATAAATATATCGATTATTTAGCAGCGTATGGCCCTATTATTACTGGACATGCTCACCCACACGTGACAGAAGCAATTAAAACAGCGGCTGAAAACGGCGTACTATACGGTACTCCAACAGCATTAGAAGTAAAATTCGCAAAAATGTTAAAAGAAGCAATGCCCGCTTTAGATAAAGTCCGCTTCGTGAACTCTGGTACAGAATCCGTTATGACAACCATTCGTGTTGCTCGTGCTTACACTGGCCGCACAAAAATTATGAAATTCGCTGGTTGTTACCACGGTCATTCCGATTTAGTACTTGTAGCAGCTGGCTCTGGTCCTTCTACTCTTGGAATTCCTGATTCAGCAGGTGTGCCACAAAGTATCGCTCAAGAAGTTATTACTGTTCCATTTAATAATGTAGAAACTTTAAAAGAAGAGTTAGATAAATGGGGACATGAAGTAGCAGCTATCCTTGTAGAGCCAATCGTTGGAAACTTCGGTATTGTTGAGCCAAAACCTGGCTTCCTTGAAAAAGTTAATGAACTTGTTCACGAAGCTGGTGCACTAGTAATTTATGATGAAGTTATTACTGCTTTCCGCTTTATGTATGGCGGCGCTCAAGACTTACTTGGCGTAACCCCAGATTTAACAGCACTTGGTAAAGTTATCGGCGGTGGACTTCCAATTGGTGCTTACGGTGGTAAGAAAGAAATTATGGAACAAGTTGCACCGCTCGGCCCTGCATACCAAGCTGGTACAATGGCTGGGAACCCTGCTTCTATGGCATCAGGGATTGCCTGCCTAGAAGTACTTCAACAAGAAGGCGTATACGAGAAATTAGATGCACTTGGCGCAATGCTTGAAAAAGGAATTTTAGATCAAGCTACAAAACATAACATCGATATTACAGTAAACCGTCTAAAGGGTGCATTAACTGTATACTTCACAACAAATACAATTGAAGATTACGATGCAGCCAAAAATACAGATGGTGAAATGTTCGGTAGATTCTTCAAGCTGATGCTTCAAGAAGGTATTAATTTAGCACCTTCTAAATATGAAGCATGGTTCTTAACGACAGAACATACAAAAGAAGATATTGAATATACAATTGAAGCTGTTGGCAGAGCATTTTCTACCCTAGCGAACAATAAATAATCTCTTCATTACAAAAGGAAAAAAGAAAGCCCATCTTTCTTTTTTCCTTTTTTCTATTTCATAAATCCCTCATTAATAGTATAATTATTCATAATTATCTGTTTTATATTCTTTTATATCCTTACTATCCATGTATACAAGGCAGTTCACGCCTTAAATAGTAAGATTATTCAAAATTCATTTCCAGAGGGGGGATTGACGGATGCTCAACAAAAAAAATAAATGGACACCGTCTTTATTTCGGAATTATAAAAATGCAGAACACGATGCGTGTGGAATCGTTTCCGTTATGGAAAAACGAAGAATTCCTACAAAAGAAAACATCGATCTTTGTATACAATCGCTAGTCAAAATGAATCATAGAGCTGGTTTCATTAATGGCGAAGGAGATGGTATCGGAATTCATATCGACATGCCAAAAGCACTTTGGAATGAAAAACTGAAAAATAGCGGATATAATCCAACGATTGTGGATCATCCCCACTTTATCGTTGGACATTTTTTTCTAAACAAAAAAGAAAACATTGCTGAGTTAAAAGATTACATTCGTACGCAACTAAACAATGAAAGCTTTACAATTGTTCTCGAAAATGATGATGTAATAAACTCAGATGCACTCGGTCCTCTTGGTAAACAAGAAGAACCTTTATTTTGGCAAATTGCCCTTATCGCCGAAAGTGAAGTTAAAAATATTGAACAAACATTATTTTCTGTAACAATAAAAATCGAAGAAAATGAAGCAATTCATGTTGCCTCATTAAGTCATGAACATGTTGTATATAAAGTTCTCGGTGCTGGCGATACACTCGTTGCTTATTACAATGATTTACAACACCCACTTATCGCTTCAACTATGACACTAGGACATAATCGCTATTCTACTAATACGTTATCTAATTTTTTTCGTGTACAACCATTTAGCATTCTCGGGCATAATGGCGAAATTAACACGATTGCAAAATTACGCGATCAAGCTGAAATGATTAATGTACCACTTACTGCCGGGGGCAGTGATTCCCAAGATTTAAACCGCACCTTAGAAACCCTTCTCGTTCAGTATAACTACAGTTTATTTGAAGCAATGGATATATTATTTCCACCAATTATTAATGAAATAAAACTTTACGAAACAAACTTACAAAACTTATACACTTATATACGTGAGGCTTGGGGGCATTTCGCACAAGGTCCAGCTGGTATTATTTCACGTTATAAAGATGAAGCTGTTTTCAGTGTCGATTCCCTTGGATTACGCCCAGTTTGGAAAGTAGAGACAGAGAGCTCCTATATTTTCTCTTCTGAACCTGGAGTTGTATCACCAACTGAATATGTAGCAGAGCCGAAACCACTCGCTCCTGGAGAAAAAGTTGGATTAAAATGGAATCAACAAGATGAGCTCGTTCTCTATGAATACGACAATTATCAAATTGAAGTATATAACCGTTTTAAGAAACGAATCGATGTTACCAATTATCATGTAAACTTATCTATCCCTGAAACGAAAGAAACTGAGGGATTATGTGCTTCGGTTCAAGTTGAAACGAATCAATACGTCGCTTTTGGCTGGGATCGAGAACATATTCAGCTCCTTGAACAAATGGCGACAAAAGGCGTCGAACCAATTCGGTCACTTGGGCATGACTCACCACTTGCCGCACTTGATACAGATAGACGAAATATTGCTGATTTCATTAAGGAAAGTGTAGCCGTTGTTACAAATCCAGCAATCGATCGCGATCGAGAAGTTGAACACTTCTCCACACGTACTGTACTCGGAGAGCGTCCGGGTTTATTAGATAACTCTAAACAACCATTTGTAATCGAGATGCTTTCACCCATTATTTTAGAAGGGAATTTAGCTCAATCTATCGCGGCAGACTTACACACGATTACGTACGAACAACTTATACAGCTATTCATTACTCATAGCTCTGTCTCTACAATTTCTGTTACATTTAGTCCATCAGAAACTCTACAAATCGCATTAAATCGAATTAGTTCCGAAGCGATAGCAGCCGTTAAAAATGGTGCTTCCCTACTATTATTAGATGACGCTAAATCTCATCAAAATGAACTGTTATGGATTGACCCACATCTAGTTACTGCTAAAGTACATCAAGCATTAACTGAAAATAAATTACGCCGGAAATGCTCTCTCGTTATACGTTCCGGTGCCCTTCGCTCCTTACACGATATCGTCACGCTATACGGATTAGGGGCAGATGGTATTAATCCATATTTATTGTTCGCAACGGTAAATGATGAAACAAAAGTACCAATTACTAATTTGTATACCGCACTTAATAAAGGACTAGAGAAAGTAATTTCAACGATTGGAATTCATGAATTACGCGGTTACGGTCGCCTCTTCTCCTCTATTGGATTACATGAGGAAATCGCAAATATATTACAAATTACAAACTTCTGCGGTTCAAATAATTTAGCTTTTTCACTTGAATCACTTGCTGAAGATGCAAAAATTCGAGCTGAGGATTTTAACAATCCAAAAGTTAGAATGCGAAAATCATTTCATATATTCCCGCGGATTTGGAAAGCAATTGGTGATGTTGCAAAAGGAAACTCTTATGATGATTATCGCGACAAGTTAAGTGAATTAGAAGAAAACACTCCCATCGCAATCAGGCACCTTGTTCAAACAAAACAAGCACAGCATGTAGTTCCGACTGAAGAAGTGTCCATCGGCATTCACAATCATGATTTACCATTTATTATTAGTTCCATGTCATTTGGTTCTCAAAATGAAATTGCCTTTCGCGCGTATGCAGAAGCTGCCGATCAGCTAAATATGATTAGTTTGAACGGTGAAGGCGGCGAAATTAAAGATATGATTGGTAAGTACCCACATACACGCGGACAACAAGTTGCATCTGGCCGATTTGGAGTAAACGCCGAACTACTAAATTCATCAAATTTAATTGAAATTAAAATAGGTCAAGGAGCAAAGCCTGGTGAAGGTGGACATTTGCCTGGTTCAAAAGTGACTGCCAAAATTGCGGAAGCACGTAATGCTACAATTGGTTCGGATTTAATTTCACCTTCTAACAACCATGATATTTATTCAATTGAAGACTTGGCTCAAATGATTACAGAAATTAAAACGGCTAATCATCTTGCAAAAGTAGCTGTAAAAGTTCCTGTCGTTCCTAACATCGGAACAATTGCTGTTGGTATCGCAAAAGCTGGCGCTGACTTTATTAACATTAGTGGATTTGATGGCGGAACAGGTGCTGCGCGTATTCACGCATTGCAACATGTTGGTCTTCCTGTAGAGATTGGTGTTAAAGCTGCTCACAATGCGTTACTAGAAGCAAATATGAGACATAAAGTAGAGATTTGGGCAGATGGCGGTATTCGAAGTGTCAATGACGCCTTAAAAATCATGCTCCTCGGAGCAAACCGGATCGGATTTGGCACATTATCAATGATTGCAATTGGCTGTACAACTTGCCGTGGTTGTCATCTTGATACGTGCCACGTCGGAATTGCAACACAAATTGAATCTGAAGCTCAAGCGAAAGAACATGGACTGCGCCGTTTCGTTCCACGTGAATTAGAAAGCGCAGTTACAGGGCTATTAAGCCTATTCACTACTTTCGGTACAGAATTGAAACGTTTAACAGGGCAGCTCGGTTACACAAACTTACAAGATATTATCGGACGATCGGATTTATTAGAACAAACTCGAGGCAAGGACTTATTAGACTTACGTAATTTAATACAAACGATAGAAGATTCATCTGTGAAAATAACGGCATCTGTACAAGAAAAACAATTTGAAACAACAAATTCTCTCCAGTCAAAAGAATTAGTAAGCGTCGGCGTAGAGCAACGCGTAATGGGCGGTCTAGAATCCTGTTATCGTATTCGTAGCAAATTATATGAAAACACTCATCTTGAACCACTTACATTAAAGTATACAAACGGATCTGTTCCCGGAAACGGATTAGGCGCGTACAATAGCGAGAACTTATTTATACACGTAAATGGTGGCGCGCAAGATGGAATTGGAAAAACTTCATTTGGCGGTGGCATTTATATAACGAAAGCAAAAGGAACAGATGGAACATATTATAACGGTTCTGTCGGAAAAGGATTTGGATACGGCGCTCAAAAAGGTGCATTATACGTGCAAGGTAACGCTGATGCTCGTGCTGGCATTCGCCTTTCTGGAGCAGATATGATAATTGGAGGCAGAATTACAAAACCACTCCGCGAAAAAGAACAAGGAAATATCGGAGTATATTCTAATATAAAAGGATTTGCTTTTGAATATATGACAAATGGTCGCGCTCTTGTTTTAGGAGATCCTGGTCCATGGATTTGTGCCGGCATGACTGGTGGTGTTGTTTATTTACATCATGAGCCAAACTTAGGTTTAACAGAGCACGCTTTAAAAAGAAGAATTGCTAAAGGTGCAAATGTAACATTGCAGCCAATTAGTAAAAATGGTTTGCAAGATGTGAATGAATTATTATTAGACTACATTCGTGTATTAAATGAGCACGAACAATATGAAGAAGTCGCTTTGTTAACACCATTATTAGATGATATCCAGCTTCACTTCTATGAAATTATCCCAAAAAAAGAACAGGCGGATCCATCTATTTCAACTGAATGATATGTACAATATTTATTTTCATAAAAAAATTGACGAAGCGAGCATCGCATAGTAATCTAGAATAACAATTTGAAACCTGCTGAAATTCAGCAGGTTTTTTTATTAAAGAATAGATGTTTAAAGAGAATTTGGAGAAATTATAAATTGATTGTAATTTATTTATTAAACTTTTTAACGTCACTAAAATATCACTTGCTAACATATTGTAATGAATGTATAGTATCATGTTGTACATTCATTATGACAAGAGAAAGGATATCAATAAGGGTATGAAACTTGGTGCTCGCATTTTAAAAACGGGTATTGCCATTACATTAGCTTTATTTGCTTGTATTTTACTTCAATTACCGAGTCCTGTATTTGCGGGAATCTCAGCTATCTTTGCTGTTCAACCGTCTGTATACCGCTCGTATTTAACTGCTCTTGAGCAAATTCAAGCAAACGTAATTGGTGCTGTATTCGCTATCGTATTTGCTACTGCTTTTGGACATAATCCTTTTATTATTGGATTAACGTGTATATTAGTAATTGCTCTTACTTTACAATTACGCTTAGAAAAAACAATATCACTCGCTTTAGTAACAGTTATCGCCATTATGGAGTATCAAGGCGAAGATTTCTTTAATTTTGCCTTACTTCGATTCGCGACGATTATGATTGGAATTATTGCGGCTTCGCTTGTAAATTTAGTATTTATGCCGCCAAAATATGAAACAAAACTTTACCATCGCATCGTTGATAATACAGAGGAAATTGTTAAATGGATTCGTATGAACAGTAGGCAAGCTTCTGATTTTACAACGCTAAAAACCGATATCGATCGCATGAAAGAAAAAATGATTAAACTAAATCATTACTATTTGCTGTATAAAGAAGAAAGAAGCTATACGAAAAAAATACAATTCGCGAAAATTCGTAAGCTCGTTTTATTCAGACAAATGTTAGCGACAACAAGCCGCGCTTTAAGCACGTTAAAATCATTACATCGCACCGAAAATGAACTGCGCTATATGCCAGAAGAGTTTCAGGAATCTATTCAAAACGAACTTGATTCATTAACGCATTATCACGAACAAGTGTTATTAAAATTTATTGGTAAAGCAAAGAAACAACAATCCGTTGAGATGCTTGATGAAGTTGAAACCGGTAAACAAGAATTGATTGATATCTTTATGGATTATCAAAATAAAGACGATGAGGAAGCATATAAAATATGGTTACACCTCTTCCCTCTTATTTCTTCAATTATTAACTACAGTGAGGAAGTAGAGCATTTAGATTTACTTGTGGATAGCTTCTACACATACCATAAACCAGAAAGCGAACTCCAAATCGAAGATAAAAAAGAAGACGAATAAAAAACAGCTCCTTTTACGCTAAAGGAGCTGTTTCTGTTATATGCTGAAGTTGATATAGATTGTAATAAAACCCCCTCTTTTTCATTAACTCTTCATGAGAACCCTTTTCTTTTATTTCACCATCTTCAACATAAATAATTGTATCAACATGCGTAATCGTCGCTAATCGATGTGCAATAATAATTGTTGTCCGATCTGCAGCTAACGTTTGCAGTGCCTCTTGAATATATCGTTCATTTTCTAAATCTAAAGCGGAAGTTGCTTCATCTAATATAAGTAAAGACGGATTCTTTAGAAAAACCCGTGCGATTGCTACACGCTGTCTTTGTCCACCAGATAATTTCACACCACGTTCCCCAACGACAGTATCATAGCCCTCTGGCAACTCTGTAATAAAATTATGAATTTGTGCAGCTTTGGCAGCTGAAATCACTTCCGCCTCTGTAGCTTTCGGATTGCCATATAAAATATTAGCCCCGATTGTATCGCTAAATAATAAATTATCTTGTAGCACAATTCCAATATGACTACGTAAATTTCTCATATTATACTTTCTTACATCTATCCCGTCTATATAAACTGCACCTTCAGAAACATCGTAAAAACGCGGAATTAAACTAGCAAGAGATGACTTTCCTCCTCCACTTGCCCCTACAAGCGCAACCTTCTCTCCCGGGCGCATAGTTAATGACAGATTATGCAATATTTCTTTTTCATCCGCATTATAACGAAAAGAAACATTATCAAATATAACTTCCCCATCTAGCCTTTTCGTTTGCACCGCATTTGGCACATTAACAATATCGTATTTTTCATCCAACAATTCAAACACTCGATCCATCGAGGCGAAAGACTGTGTTAATGTTGTAGATGAATTAACAAGGCGACGAAGCGGACTATATAAACTATCCATATATCCAACAAAAGCAACCATCGTACCCAGTGTTAACGACCCTTGAATTACCTCATATGCCGCAAAACCAATAACAAGTAACGGCCCTAAATCCGTTAACGTATTCACTACCGAAAACGTTCTCGCCGTCCAACTCGTATGAGTTAGTGCTTTCGTTAAAAATTCATTATTTCTCTTTTCAAACTGTCCTCTTTCATACTCTTCTAATGCAAAACTACGTGTCACTTGCATCCCTTGAATACGTTCATGTAAATACCCTTGCATAGTTGCTAACGCTTGCGAGCGCTCTTTCGTCAATTTTCGAAGGCGCCCGAAAAAATATTTCACTGCAACTACATAAATAGGTAAGATTAATAAAGCAACAAAGGTTAATTTTATATTCATAGAAAACATAACGATAATGGCAATAACAATTGTTGCAGTATCTAACCAGACATTCATAAGACCAGTAATTACAAAGTCCTTCGTTTGTTCTACATCATGTATTACACGTGAAATAAGCTCCCCTGTTTTTGTGTTCGAATAATAACGTAAGCTCAATTTTTGCAAGTGCCCAAAAATGTATTTTCGTAAATCGTATAGTATTGTATTGGCAATGCGCTGCGCGAAATATTGACGATAATATTCTATCGGCGGTCTTACTACTGCAAAAATAAAAAAAGCAATCCCAATTGCGGTTATTAATTGAGACGTTTTTTCTTGAAGCGATCCCGTACCTTGAATAACATCATCAATAATATACTTTAATAACCATGGCATAATAAGCGGGATACCGAACTTCACAAGACCAATAATAATTGTAATAGCAATAAGCCATCGATATGGTTTAACAAATTGTAAATATCTTTTTATACCTTGCACATAATCCCCCCTCTAATAGGACAAACCTGCCGGGAAATTCCCTGCAGGTTTGTTTTAATTTCTGTACATTAAATATCTTTCGTACCACATATCTACGAAATCCGGTGCGAATGGACCTTTTCTTTGATGAATCCACTGTGTTAAATGTGCTACATTTCGTTTTAAAATTGTATCAATAACAGGTGGATACTGCATAATTTGACTATGCTTTTCATACTCATCTTCATCCAAAAGTGTATATGTCATATCTGGATACACTTTAATGTCTAAGTCGTAATCAATATACTTTAATGCTTCAGAGTCATATGCAAAAGGAGAACTTAAATTACAATAATAATATACTCCTTCTTCTCTCAGCATTCCAATTACATTAAACCAATAATTAGCATGGAAGTAACAAATCGCAGGTTCGCGAGTAACCCATGTTCGACCATCTGATTCCGTAACTACTGTACGATCATTTGCTCCGATCACAAGGCTCTGCGTCCCTTTTAAAATTGTTGTCTCTTCCCACATTCTATGAATGGAGCCATTATGTTTATAACTATGTATTTGTACCTTTTCTCCTTCTTTGGGAAATCCCATATATGCTCCCTTCTTTCAACCGCAAATGCTTTTCTTAAGTTGTCTTAACTACCCCTTGAACTGCATTCACTTTTTTTCTATTATAACTTTTTTGTCAAAATTTTAAAACTAAAGCGATAGGACACTTGTTTTCATGAGGAATATAATAAAGTTTGTATTATTGAATACCACATCACTAACCCTTTTAACGAAGGAACATTTCCTATGAATTAGCAATACGTATTTTAGAAGATTAAACGAAGATATAACAAAAAGAAAAGCCCCCTCACCTCTGTTTAAGAAAGGACTTTTCACCTAAAATCAACAACATATCTCACCCTTAATTTGAAATTATTTTTTCGGTTTCAAAAGATTGAATCACATTATTCGTTTGCTGTTCAAATTTTTCATGCAAAAGTTTTAATGCTATTTCTGTTCTGTATATTTCTTGACGGATAAAATGCAATTCTTTTTTATCGCACGTATCCCTTCCACTCATTTCAATTTGCTGATACTTCTCTAAATGTGATTGTAACTTTAAAAGCTCATCCATCGTTTCCAACTGCTCTCCTACCAACTTATCAAAATCGTTCATCACTTACCCCCTTTTTGATTCATTCGCCATTTATAATTCCTATTACATATTTTCTAATCGTGAACTTCTTTCTCCTTTGACTATATTTGTTGACTTATTAGAAGTTATGTCGTTTCCTTTATTTTCATTACAGTGACACGCACACAAAGAAAACACTTCTCTCGAATTGGAGAAGTGTTTTTCTTTCATTACTCGTTTGAACTAGAAGATTGTGATTGTTTTGCAGCTGATTGTGCATTTTGTTTTTTCACTGCATGCACATCTGTTTCAGTTGCAAACTCTGTACCATAACTAGCATTTGCACTTTGAGCAGCAGAAGCTTGTGCTTTCTGTGCCTCTGATTGTGCGTTCGCTTGTTTTACTGCTTGTACATTCGTTTCAGTTGCAAACTCTGTACCATAGCTAGCATTTGTACTTTGAATGCTAGCACCAGAAGTTGCCTTATTATAACCTTGTTGTTTTTTACTCATCTTTCTCACCTCCACAATCAATAATGTAACCAATTCACTTAGAAGTTATCCCTAATTTTCTTTTTAAAAATTCACGTATATATCTCTTATCACTCATTCAAACTACATATGATGGAGGTGGGAATATGTATACTGGACGTGATATGACTGAGCTAACTATGATTTCCAAAAATGAATGGAAAGAGGATGAATTAGCTTATTTTCATCATTCATTTCAGCAAATTATGCCTTATCTAAATGTAGAGGGACAAACGATTTATAAAGAAGTTGTTAAAGAAATCGAGTCACGGGGCGGATTATAAACGCGTGGATTTTCAACCTCAAAATACAAATTTATTTTCAATATAAAAAAACGTGTTCCAAAGTTCTGGAACACGTTTTTATTATTTATCCCGCTATTTGCCGGGCAGTAAGACCCCACCTCAAAATGCAGCGAAAGCAAAGAAGTTAGGTTGGGGTCGGGCTGCCCATAAAAGCCCGATTGGTGAGGGCTAATAATCAGTGGGGGATGAAGAAAACCCCCACTGATTAAAGTTTCACTTTACTGCATTGTAATTTTCTCAACACACTTTTCGTAAATTGTACGATGTGATTTCGAGAAAGGTAACTGTTCAAACGCTTCTTTCGATACAAACTTTAATGTATCCGTTTCGACAATATTACCTGTTACTTTTCCGTAAAATATGAAGATATCCCAAGTACGATGTGTAAAAGTATGTTGTACATTCATCGCGTATTCATCAATAGAAACAGAGAGATCAAAGCTCTCCTTCATATAATCCGTAAGCTGTTGTTTTTGATTACGAATACCTTCACTTAGTTCAATATTCGGGAACTCCCACATATTAGCCAGTAATCCCGTACTTGGGCGTTTATTAATTACGTAACGGCCATCTTCAGTTTGAAGTACTCCCGCAACGAGCGGTACCATTGTAGGTGCTTTCGCTTTACTCTTCACTGGTAGTTCTTTTTGAACACCTTCAGCATACCCTCTGCAATGTTCACGTACAGGACAAAGTAAACAAGATGGATTTTTCGGTATACAAATTAATGCCCCTAATTCCATCAAACCTTGGTTAAAATAAGATGGATTTTCTATAGAAATAATTTCACGCACAATCTCTTCAAAAACTTTTCTCGTTTTCGGTTTTGCAATATCATCCCACACTGATAAAATACGAGATAATACGCGCATAACATTTCCATCAACCGCTGGCTCTGGTATGCCATATGCAATACTTAAAATGGCACCTTTTGTATATGGTCCCACTCCTTTTAATTTTTCAATTTTCTTTACATCGCTCGGTACTGTCCCGCCGTATACTTCCTTTACCTCTTTTACTGCAGCATGTAAATTTCGTGCTCTAGAATAATAACCTAAGCCTTCCCATGCTTTTAATACTTCTTCATCATCGGCAGTTGCTAGCGCTTCAAGCGTAGGAAACTTCCCCATAAAATTTGCGTAATATGGTTTTACAGCCTCTACCCTTGTTTGCTGTAACATAATTTCTGAAACCCAAACACGGTATGGATCTTTATTTTTTCGCCACGGTAAATCACGTTGTTCTTTTTCAAACCAACCAATTAAATCATTTTGAAACTGTTCTATGTTAAACTCATTTAATATTTCAAGTGTCAAACTTGATCCCCCTCATTTTTTTGCATATACGTACTATTATAAAGATTTTAGGAAAAAATTTAAGTAAGATGACATAGGAAATAGAAGGCAAAGGACTTGAGGTATCGAATAAAAAGAGTTACATTAATAAAAAACGGAGGTGGATTTCTATGGACACAGCCACTCACCTTGTTATGGGCGTTACTCTAGGCAGTTTGGCAACATTAGATCCAGCTATAGCACAAAGTGATATTGGGCCACAAGCAGTAATGCTTGCAACAATTGCCGGTTCCAATATTCCTGACATCGATACAGTTTTAAAATTGCGTAATAACGCTAAATATATAAGAAATCATCGCGGGATTACTCATTCCATCCCTGCAGTGATCCTTTGGTCACTCCTTATAAGTGGCATCTCTTTCGCCTTCTTTTCAGACGCTCCCTATCTGCATCTACTACTTTGGTCATTTATTGCCGTCTTTCTTCATGTCTTTGTGGATATTTTCAATGCCTATGGTACACAGGCATTAAGGCCCTTCACAAAAAAATGGGTAGCGCTCGGCATAATTAATACGTTTGATACTGTCATTTTCTTTATCCATATACTTGCTATCGCCTGTATGCTTGTCGGAGCACATAAAGGCTATACTGCTTTAGCAGCGTATATATTAATGTTTGTTTACTATATCGGCCGCATTATGATGCATCGAAATATTAAAAGTGTAGTATACAAACGTTTCAAAAATGTAGAGAAAGTAATTATTTCTCCTTCTTACAAATTTTATCATTATCATTTAGCCGTCGTTACAACTGAACATTACTACGTAGCAAGATGGCACCGCGGTAACATCCTTGTATACGATAGATTTAATCGCGTACCGTTCCCGAATACCGCCATTATGCAAGCCGCTGTGCGAGATGAAAATATATCTGCTTTCTTATCTTTCTCGCCTGTATATCGCTGGGATATTTTCGATTATGATAACTATTATGAAGTTCGATTTATTGATTTGCGGTATCGAAGTAAAGATTATTATCCATTCGTCGCAATCGTTCAGCTCGATCAAAATTTAAATATTATTAGTTCATATACAGGATGGATTTTCAGCGAAGAGAAACTTCGAAAGAAACTGGAATTGCTTCCACATTAAAAAAAGCGACCTACGTCGCTTTTTTTAATGTTTCAAATGATCTTCTTGATTGATTAAATGACTATACTTCGGATTATTTGTACGCATTTCATGAAGGCGCCCTCCATGATTATTAACCCATGTTCGTACCACTTGTTCAGTCATTTCCTCACCTTGGTAACGACCTGATTTAGCATAAGTTGTTCGGAAGTCTTCCCACAGTAATTCAACCCATGCACGAGCTTGTGCGTAAGAAAGGTTGTCATTTTTATCTAATAATTCTTTCGTTAATGTTTCATAAATATCATTCATGTTCTATTCTCCTTTTACCTATTTATTCCCTTAATTTCTAAAGGATAGTTTCTTCTATTTTGCACATTCTATAAGTGATACTTCTTAAAGGGGTATCGACTGATAATGAGGGGGCGTTCTTAATGGGTAGACAAGCCGAATTTTGGTCTGAGTCAAAAAACAACAGCAAAATCGACGGTCAACCGAAAGCGAAATCACGCTTCGCTTCGAAACGACCTAACGGCACAATTAACACGCACCCACAAGAGCGTATGCGTGCTGCAAATCAGCAGGAAGAGTAGTACAAATTAAATTCCTACACGAGGTGATAAAGATGAGCTACCGTGACCATTTAGATCGTCGTTCTGAATTATTTAACCATACGTGGACTCGTCCAAAACATGCGAAAGCGCAAGTTAACGGACAGACGCAACAAACCCAGTCTCTCATTATACTGGCAAACGAATGTAAAAAACGCCAATTTTAGAATCTCCTATCTCCTTTAACGCCTACCAAAGATGAAAACCAGAGAGATTCGCTCTCTGGTTTTTATTTTTCTTGTAGCAAGGAAATTGGTATTCCAATCTCTTCATTATCATGTTGCTTATATCCCCAAGCAAATACCCCATTGAAATACGTAATTTTAAATACCACACCAGGTTCTTCTACTAATTCATATGTCTCACCAATATGGAATTTATTTATATCTATCATATAAGCACGAGCCATAGCCATTTTTCTCATTAATACATCGAATTCATTTACAATTCCAAGTTGCTCAGCCTTTACTGCTTGCTCCTTCAAAACCCCAATTTCTTCCCTTAGCTCATGTGGTGTCATTTCACTGTAGCGTTTTGGCGTACCCATCTTATTTCCTCATCCCTCTTCACGTTTCATTTGTAAAAATATATCTATCTCATCAATAGAGAATCCTTTTCGATATAACGCTTGCTTCACCTTATTTTCGAATGTCCAACCATCATACTTCTTATATTTCTCATAATATTTATTCCCATGATAGTGTAACGCTTCTTCTTGCTGTTCGTCATCTTTTTCGTCTTTCAATTCTTCCAAGCAAATTTGAATCACATCTCTAGAATATCCTTTACGAACAAGCATTTCATCTAACTTTAGCTTCATTTGTAAAAATGAATGCTTTTGATAAGATTTTTTCTTCTTTTCTATAAGAAACAAAGCATTCTCCATTTGCTTCTCCTTTGGATACTCTTGTAAACTATGTGTAATGATTAAATCCTGAACACCTTTACTTAATAGCCCTCTCCTAATAACAGTTGGACCTTTTTGATTCACATTACTTTGCGTTCGCACGTATGAAATAGCGTACTCTTTATCATTAATGTATCGATCATGTAATAATTTCGAAACGACTTCAGAGATGATGGCCTGTCCCACTTCTTTTTTTCGTAAGAAATCTTCTATTTCTTGTTTTGTTCTCATTTGATAGGATAAATAGGAAATCGCTTGTAAATATGCTTTTTGTACCTCTTCATTGTACAAAATATTCCCTAACGCTACTTCATCAATTTCTAAGCCTTTTTGTAACCCATGTTTCATTAAGATTGATTGATTCACACTAAACCCGTACTCTTCGCCCTGACCTTTATCAATATAAATATTAAATCGTTCTTTCGATCGTTTTTGCACTTCTATTTTTGTAATGACAGTCATACTCTCACCTCTCTATTATTTTAACATAGTCAAGGAACGTTTTTTCTTTTCAAGAATATATATAATGAGGAGGAAATGATTGTGAAAATCGCAATTTCTGGTGGCTCTGGCTTTATAGGCAAATCCCTTTCTAGTTTTTTTATTCAAAAGGGATTTACTGTTTACATTCTTACTCGAAAAAAAATTACTGAAACTTCACACACTAACCTTCAATACGTACAGTGGACACCGGATTTACAGACCTTCCCTCTCTCCTCTATCGATGTAGTTATTAATCTAGCTGGAGAATCTATTAATAGTAGATGGACAAAAAAACAAAAAGAATCAATTTTAAACAGTAGAATTCAAACAACAAAAGGACTCATTAAACAATTACAAACACTTGAAACAAAGCCACACACATTTATTAATGCAAGTGCCGTTGGATACTATGGGACATCTGAAACCGAATCTTTTACAGAACAGCAAGAGACTCCAGGAGATGACTTTTTAGCAAACACAGTATATTTGTGGGAGCAAGAAGCATCTAAAGCCCGCTCCATTGGAATAAGAACTGTCTACACAAGATTTGGAGTCGTATTGGGCGCAGATGGAGGAGCTCTTCCAAAAATGCTACTTCCCTATCAATTATATATCGGCGGTACACTTGGATCTGGAAACCAATGGTTATCATGGATTCATATAGACGATGTCGTTCGCATGATTGATTTCATCATTCACAAAAAAGAAATTGACGGACCTTTTAATATTACAGCGCCAACGCCAATACGGATGAAAGAGTTCGGTGAAATTATTGCCACTATAACTAGGCGACCTCATTGGCTACCTGTTCCTTCATTTGTACTTCGCGCTTTACTCGGTGAGATGAGTATACTTGTATTAGAAGGGCAACATGTATTACCCAATAAAGCTATTAAACATGGATATCAATACACATTTCCAACAGTTAACCATGCATTACAAAATATCCTCTTGCATACAATGTAGTACTTTTAAAATACAGTTTTACGGGTAGTCTATCTCCTCCAAGACTTCTTACTTTTTAAACACCGGAGCATTACTACACGAAAAACCTTTCAGTTACTTTGTCTAAACCTATTCTACACATTACAAGGTGACGGAAATGAGGTCTCTATGAAAATATTGCTCAAACAAGCCATTGTATATCCTATTACATCCCAAAAGTTTCAAGGAGATGTACTCGTTATAGGAGAACGCATTGCTGCGGTCAAACCTCATATTGATACTACTCAGGATATGACCGTTATAGATGCACGAGCTCTTCATCTCTTGCCTGGATTTATTGATGTTCATACTCACCTTGGCCTCTACGATGAAGGTACTGGTTGGGCTGGTAATGATGCAAATGAAACATCCGAAGTTTCAACACCACATATCCGTTCTTTAGACGGGATTCATCCTTTTGATATTGCATTTCAAGACGCTGTACAAAATGGTGTTACGACTGTTCACGTGATGCCCGGAAGCCAAAACATTATCGGCGGTACTACTTGTGTAATAAAAACTGCTGGAACTTGTATTGATCATATGATTATTCAGGAACCTGCTGGTTTAAAAATTGCCTTTGGAGAAAACCCTAAAAAGTTCCATAGCAACGGCACAAAAGAATCAATAACACGTATGGGAATTATGGGGTTACTTCGTGAATCATTCTATGACGCACAACACTACGGGCATGAAGCTGATTTTCGAATGCTACCTATTTTAAAAGCACTCCGCCGAGAAATACCGGTACGTATCCACGCTCACCGCGCAGATGATATCACTTCAGCTTTACGCTTTGCGACAGAATTCAATCTTGATTTACGTATTGAACATTGTACAGAAGGACACTTTATTGTTGAAGAGCTTTCGAAACACAATTTAAAAGTTTCAGTTGGACCTACTCTTACGCGACGTTCGAAAATTGAATTAAAAAACAAAACGTGGGATACTTATCATATTTTATCGAAAAATGGAGTAGAAGTTTCTATTACAACCGACCACCCTTATACACCAATTCAATATTTAAATGTTTGCGCTGCCATTGCAGTAAGAGAAGGATTAGATGAGAAAACAGCGTTGGAAGGAATCACTATTTTCCCAGCTCGAAATTTACGTTTGGAGGATAGAATTGGAAGCATTGATGTTGGAAAAGATGCTGACCTCGTGTTATGGACACATCATCCTTTCCATTATTTAGCCAAGCCTGTACTCACTATGATTGACGGAAAAATAATTTACAAAAAAAATAAAAAAAACTAGTTTATTTTTTTGACTAGATACAGTATTATACGATTATAAACTGAATGAAACCATAATCAATTTGTGTCGTGATTATCATTTTCAAATTGATGAATGGGGAAGGCAAATGGTGCGCCACCAGCGTTAGAAACTGGTTCTAGTGGGTTCGATTCCCACCCCGAAATTTTTTAAAGATTGATATAAAAATTTCGAGGGTGGGTGCTTTTTCGTCATGCTACCCTCGTGTGAGGAGGAGTTAGTGTGTTGAAAAAACGCGACTTACACGACAGCCACGTTCTATACGAATTAATGGTGGATCCTGCTGTCTTCCCTTTTGTGCGTCAAAAGGCCTATTCTTATGAAGAATATTTATTTTTAACGAAACAAACAATCGAAGCCGAAGAGCGTGGAGAATTAATCTCACGCACAATTTTAGATGAATGGGGTAACCCCATCGGCACAATTACTTTATTTGATGTGCAAGAAAAAGCTGGATTCCTCGGAACTTGGCTTGGCAAACCATATCATGGTAAAGGATATAATAAATTGGCGAAAGATTCATTTTTTAGCGAACTTTTCTATGAATTAGATATTGAAACGATTTTTATGCGTATTCGTAAAATAAATATTCGGTCTATTAAAGCTGCCGAAAAACTACAATATGTAAATCTAGCAAACGAAACAAGAAAAGCCGTTTATGATGAAATTAACGCGCATGAAGAAGTATATAATTTATATGAAATTCCAAAAGATCAGTATACACTTGCAACAATGCGAGATACAACATTCCAAGAAGCACACCAATTAAAAGAAGCGTAATCTAAAAATTCAGAAATAATAATTAATCATTACTAGTTTGACATATATGTATATCACCCCATGTCTTTGGAAACGATAGATAGTGACTTTAGGACACGAGGTGATTTGTAATGGATAAAAAGAAACGTGATAAAGCAAAAAACACATTATCTAGTACACAAGAAGTTCTCTATCAGCGAGAATTTCGAAAAGCAGATCGTGCAGCGGGCTATCGCTCAAAAAGTATTTAAAGTGAAACTGAATAATTAGAAGGTTTCCCCCCTAATTATTCAGTTTCATTACATAAGATTTTCCAATGAATTAGCAAAAAAGGTTCCTTATTTATAAGGAACCTTTTTTGTGGACAACCTTATCCACAAAAACCGTAGAATTGTGCATAAATTACAAAAGTATTTTACGAATTCATTTATTTAAATGAATTCTAAACGTGAGAATTGTGGATAATTTTCTAAAAATTGTGGATTATGTGGATATAGCTGTTAATATTCCGATTTTACTGTCTAATGAAAGCGTAATCCCTTGTGGATAAAGTGAAACTTTAATCAGTGAGAGTTTTGTTTATCCCCACTGATTATTAGCCCTCACCAATCGGGCTTTTGCGGGATAAGTTAATAATTCACGTTTATTTTTTTTACAACAATAAAAAAACCCTCTTTAAATGCTTAAAAGAGGGTTTCATATTAAGTAAAAGATTCGGCAAGAACTGGTGATTTAATAGGTATATGATTCGGCTCTGCATGATTTTCTGCCAAAATTGTATCCACAATATGACCAGCTGGCTCAGGACGATAAATACTTTTCATTGCTTCTTTCATCTGAAGAAGCTTCATATCATCTTGTAATAACGCCTCTGTTTTTGCAAAAACTTCACTATCATCACGAATTACAACTGCAGCCCCTTTTTTTTCAAAATACAACGCATTTTCATTCTCTTGTCCTGGGACAGGTTTATATAAAATGACAGGTACTTGTAATGCTGCTGCTTCGCTTAATGTAATACCACCTGGCTTCGTAATCATACAAGAAGTAACACGGAACAATTCATCAATGTTTTCAACATAACCAAATACTTTTAAAGCATCAGAACTTTGTTCCTGTAGTTCCATTAAATCCTGCTTTAAAGCTTCGTTTTTCCCACAAACGACAACTACTTGTAAGTTTGGTACTGACATAAATGACTGGCATAGCTCTTTTACACTCCCTAGCACACCATGAGCACCTGCTACAATTAGTAACATCTTTTTATCCTTACATAACTGATATTTATTATATATAATTGCTGGATTTATCTTTAGCTCAAAACTGCTACGAATCGGAATCCCTGTTTCAACAATTTGTTCTGCAGGTACACCGATATCAACCATCACTTTTTTCACATGATCGGTTGCTACAAAATAACGATCTACTTCTCGATGGATCCATATTTTATGCACGCAAAAATCCGTTAATACGTTATAAACAGGAATAGAAATACCTATTTGCTTTTTCAATTCTGGTACAGCGATGATGGGAAAGGTATTAATAACAATATCCGGTTTCTCCACCTGTAATAGCGTCTTCAAACGCTTTCTCCCAAAATTCGCATACCAAGATGCTATTTTTTTATCATAAATTTTCTCTACACCATAATAAAACAAACGATATAATTCTTTTCCTACCGTATAGCTTTTTAAATATAAATATTTTGTAATATCGGTTATAACTGGATGTGATTCTCCAAACAAGTCGCATACAATTACATCTTCGATTCCTTTTTGGCGAAATGTTTGTTCTAATGTTTTTGCCACTTGCACATGACCGTTACCGTAATGTGCAGTTAATATTAAAACCTTGGGGTTTTTTATCAAACAAATCCACTCCTAGCTTTTTGTTTCTCCATATTGCATATACGACAATAGGAAAAACATTTTCCTTAAAAACTACATACTCGGATTCTAATACTTTCCTGTTAGCTATGTATCTGTCGTGGATATGCAAAGCATATAAGATTGACCCCTTAATCCTATCTGTGCTCATATCTTTACATTATACTTTCCTATAAGAGCTTTCGCAATAACTTACAAATGTTCTATATTCCATAATACTCACTCTTTTACTTCTTAATTCTTTTTACTATTTTGATTTCCCTTTACAATTATGTAAATTTCTCCGCTTATTCTTTACAAAAATATGGATATTCCCTTTTCAGTATACTCTTTTCTAAATATATACTCTAGATTTTATTATGAAGAAACAAAAAGCCTAACCAAATGTTTAGGTTAGACTGCTTGTAAAATATGTTTTGCATGTTCAACATTTTCTTCTGTCGGTGGATTCACATCCGCAAGTGGATACTTATGTCCAAGTGCCTCCCATTTATAAACACCGAGCTTATGATATGGCAGCACTTCCACTTTCTTAACATTAGATAGACTTTGAATAAAGTTTGATAATTTTTGCAAATCCTCTTCACCATCGGTAACACCGGGAACCAATACATGTCTTACCCAAATTGGTTTCTTTCTATCCGATAAATAACGAGCAAATTGTAAAATGTGTTCATTTGGTTTCCCTGTTAATTTACGATGTTTCTTTGAATCAATATGCTTCAAATCCAATAAAACTAAATCTGTATACTTCATTAAAATATCTAGCTTATTTTGGAATTCTGGTTCTTCAGAATAACAACCGCCAGAAGAATCGATTGTTGTATGGATACCAGCTTCTTTGCACTTTTTAAACAACTCAATTAAGAAGTCTAGCTGTAATAGTGGCTCTCCACCGCTAACTGTTATACCGCCTCCAGAAGCTTCAATAAATGGAAGGTAACATGTCACATCCTGCATCACTTCTTCAACTGTTATTTCTTTACCTTTACCGATTTCCCATGTATCAGCATTATGACAATATTGACAACGTAATAAACACCCTTGTGTAAATATGACATAACGAATCCCTGGGCCATCAACAGTACCACAAGACTCTACAGAATGTATTCTTCCTTTTACCATGTTACTTCCTCCTTTATTGAAACAGCCTCCCTCCGCTATATATTAAAAGCGGAGGGACACTTTTTTCACTTACATGCTTTCATGCATTGTACGGTTTATTACATCAATTTGTTGTTCACGAGTTAATTTAATAAAGTTAACCGCGTAACCAGATACACGAATTGTTAATTGTGGATATTTTTCAGGGTGCTCCATTGCATCCATTAATGTTTCACGGTTAAATACGTTAATATTTAAGTGGTGTCCTTCTTTTATTGCATATCCATCAAGCATAGATACTAAGTTGCGCACTTGTACATCATCTTCTTTACCAAGTGCTTTTGGAATAATAGAGAATGTATTTGAAATACCATCTTGTGCATCTTCATATGGTAATTTAGCTACAGATAATAATGACGCTAATGCACCTTTTGTATCACGGCCATGCATTGGGTTTGCCCCCGGTGCAAATGGTTCTCCAGTACGACGTCCATCTGGAGTGTTACCAGTTTTCTTACCGTATACAACGTTAGATGTGATTGTTAAGATTGACATTGTATGAACAGAATTACGGTATGTTTTATGTTTGCGAATCTTGTTCATAAATGTTTTCACAAGATTTACTGCGATTTCATCTACACGATCATCATTGTTACCGTATTTAGGGAAATCTCCCTCAATTTCGAAATCAACTGCAATACCATTTTCATCACGAATTGGTTTTACTTGTGCATATTTAATTGCACTTAAAGAGTCTGCTACTACAGATAATCCAGCGATACCTGTTGCCATTGTACGAAGAACATTTGTATCGTGAAGTGCCATTTCAATACGTTCATAGCTATATTTATCGTGCATATAGTGAATTACATTTAATGTATTTAAGTATAGACCAGCTAACCATTCCATTGTCATATCGAATTTACGCATAACTTCTTCATAATCTAATACTTCAGAAGTAATTGGTGCGTATTCAGGACCAACTTGTGCTTTTGACTTTTCATCTTTACCACCGTTAACCGCATATAGTAATGCTTTCGCTAAGTTTGCACGTGCTCCGAAGAACTGCATTTGTTTACCAATTCTCATTGCTGATACACAACAAGCAATACCGTAGTCATCACCGTAGTCAGCACGCATAATGTCATCATTTTCGTATTGAATTGCTGATGTTTTAATAGACATTTTTGCACAGTATTTTTTAAAGTTCTCTGGTAATTGTTTAGACCAAAGAACTGTTAAGTTTGGTTCTGGTGCTGGTCCTAAATTATCTAATGTATGCAAGAAACGGAATGAGTTTTTTGTTACTAACGGACGACCGTCTAACGCCATACCACCGATAGATTCAGTTACCCAAGTTGGATCTCCAGAGAATAGTTCATTATAATCAGGTGTTCTTGCAAATTTCACAAGACGTAATTTCATAATGAAATGGTCAACAATTTCTTGTGCTTTTTCTTCTGTTAAAGTACCATTTGCTAAATCTCTTTCAATGTAAACATCTAAGAATGTAGAGGTACGTCCAAGGCTCATTGCTGCCCCGTTTTGCTCTTTAATTGCTGCAAGATAAGCAAAGTATAACCATTGGAAGGCCTCTTGTGCATTTGTAGCTGGCTTAGAAATATCGAATCCATGAGAAGCAGCCATCTGTTTTAACTCTTGAAGTGCACGCATTTGCTCAGATAATTCTTCACGTAAACGCATTGTATCTTCGCTCATTACACCGCCAGTTAAATTATAATCAGCTTTTTTCGCTTCAATTAAATGATCTATACCATATAGCGCTACGCGGCGATAGTCACCGATAATACGTCCACGTCCATACGCATCTGGAAGACCAGTAATAACACCTGATTTACGAGCCGCTTTCATTTCTGGTGTGTATGCATCAAATACACCTTGATTATGAGTTTTACGCCAGTCTCTGAAAATCTTGCTAAGTTCTTTATCCATTTCATATCCATACGCTTCACAAGCTTGTTCTGCCATACGAATACCACCATATGGTTGTAAAGAACGTTTAAATGGTTTATCAGTTTGGAAACCGACCAATTTTTCAATATCTTTATTTAAATATCCTGGTTCATGTGATGTAATAGAAGAAACAATTTTTGTATCCATATCAAGAACGCCACCGTTTTCACGTTCCTTTGTTGTTAAATCCATTACTTGATCCCAAAGTTGTTTCGTTGCTTCAGTTGCTTCCGCTAAGAAAGAGTCTTCTCCCTCGTAAACGTTTACATTATTTAAAATGAAATCGCGAACATCAATCTCTGCTTTCCATTTTTCACCTTTAAAGTTTTCCCACGCGCTTTTTACATTTTCTAATACTTGAGTCATCCTAATCTCCTCCATTTTTGATTAGTACAGGACTACGATTTTTTATATAACAGCTTACACACTTAGAATACTACTTTTTTTCGGAAGTGGACGAAATAGTTGTGACATGTTTGTGAAATGTTGAGCAAACTACTACATACATAGTGTTAACCTCATATAAAACTCTTTAGAATTAACCCTTTCTTTAATTGTATTTTTTTGGTATTCTTATATACGAGTCCTATTTTGTAATATAAGAACGATACCCATTGTAGAGCTGTAATACTCTTATCTCCTAATCTGTTATAGTTTTTATAACAGAGCAAAAAAGTGTACATACGTTGTACACTTTTTTTGTTACCACTATAAAACATCTCTTTTTCTATTTCCATCGTAAAATCCACCACGACTGTTTGTTAATGCAATTAATTGCTCTAATCCTTCTATATGATCACCAATAATTCGAAGGACAGCTGGAGGATGACCTATTTTTGCGAAATGTTCACTGGGACGAATACGGTTTATCTTATCAACATCGACACGACTTACACAAGCGATTTCAAAACCTGAAAGTACAGCTTTCACTTGTGCTACACAAGGTGACAATAATGATTTATACCCTATTTCCTTCAAACAAGTACGACTAAACGCATTAGGTACAGCAATAAGAGAGCCTACTCCTAAATCTTTTCTATCACAAGCTAAATTTAATGCATATTTAAATGCTGTTACAAGATGAAGTGGTACTCTCAAATCTAAATAATGATTTAAATCATTTAATGCGACATCCGTTCCATCTGCAATAGCTTTTGCAAAGGGATATAGCTCACTAGCTGGAATAACAAAATCACCGTCTATAAATAAAACAATTTCTCCTTTTGCAAAATAAGTTCCAAGCGAACGCCCCACATCGTTTCCTAGTGCTTCTTTATACACAATTGTTGTTGCTCCCTTGTCTTTTGCAATTGTTGCCGTTTTATCGGACGAACCATTTACAACAACGATGATTTCAAAAGGTTCAATTTTGCGAAGCTCTTCTATAACGTTTCCGATTGTTTTCTCTTCATTTTGCACAGGAATAATTACCGATAATTGCTCTCCTTTATACAAATTAGATGTAACGCCCCATCCTTGATAAAAATCTTCAAAATTTAGAGTATGATAGACACTCTCTCTTTTCCTATTTCCATCATAATATCCTCCGCGCCCATCGCTGCCTAATATCCGCTCTGCTACAGCTTCTATATGATCACCTATCATTCGTTTTTCAGATTGAGAAAGATCCGTGCCATATGCAGCATGCTCGAATGGACGAAATTTATTTGGCGTAATAACGTCAATTGCACAATGACGACTAATTCTCCATTTACTTTGTGCTAGGCGTAGATGAGCCACAATAGGATTAACAAAACATTCGTCTCCAATACTTTGCACAACTTCCTTCGTCAGCGCATGAGGTACAGATAATAAAGAATCAATTTTTAATTCTTCACGCTCTAACATTGCATTTAATATTTGGCGCCATACTGTCACGGAGTGCGGTTTTTGTTTCTTTAAAAATAATGCGTCCAAATTATTTAAAACGATGTCCGCCTGATCATGTAAAATCGGATTAAGGAATAATTGTAATTTTGAAGTTTGAATAGCAAAATCTCCATCTACAAACAGTAATACATCACCTATCGCATGTTTTGCACCAACTGCGCGTCCAACGTCGTTACCAAGTGACTCTTTATGCTGGATTACTGTACATCCTAAGCTCTCAGCAATCGCTTCTGTACCATCATTACAACCATTTGCTACTACAATAATCTCAACTGGATTCAATGGTTTTACCGATTGAACCACATCTGAAATCGTATCCACTTCATTACATACGGGAATAATAACTGATAACGACTTAGCCATTGTTTTCTTCACGAAACCATTTAATAGTTTCTTTCAATCCTTGTTCCCACGTTACTTTCGCTTGAAACTGAACGAGTTCTCTTAATTTCGTTACGTCTGGTCTTCTATTTGGAATCTCTTCAAATCCATGTGGATATACTTCTTCAAATGGAACGTGCACAATTTTGGAAATAGACTTCGTTAATTTTTTTATATCTTCCGCTACTACCCTTATATTTTTTTCATTCTCAGAACCTATATTAATAATTTCACCATTTACCTTCTCATCCATTGCACGAATTGTTGCCTCGACCGCATCACTTACATACGTAAAGCAGCGTGTCTGCTTTCCATCTCCATACACGAGAATATCGTCACCTTGCAAAGCCGCACGAATAAATCGTGGAATTACTCCTGCGTACGGACCATCTTTCGCTCTTGGACCATAAATATTAAAATAACGAACAATCGTTACAGGTAAACCTTCTAATGCGTACCCTAAACATAATGTTTCCTCTAACGTTTTACAAATTGCATAACTCCAACGTATTTTGGAAGTTGCACCGTATAAACGATCTCCTTCTTCAGAGAATGGCGGCTCTCCCTTTCCATATACTTCAGAAGTAGATGCAAATACTACTTTCTTCTTCCCTTTTAACGCTGCTTGTAAAATATTTCTCGTTCCATCGAAATTTGTTTCAATAAGCTCTACACTTTTTTCCATTGTAGTTTTGACTCCCAAAATTGCAGCTAAATGAAACACCACATCATGTTGATTCACTAATTCATAAATTGAATTTTTATCTAAAACGCTTATTGGAATAACCCGGAGCTCTTTCATTAACTCATTATGATATTTATTTTTTCCTTTATAGAAGTTATCCACAATAGTAACTTCATAACCTCTTTTCACCAACTCTTCAGCTAAATGCGAACCAATAAATCCTGCTCCACCTGTAATTAAACATTTTTCACTCATACACTCACCTTCTTTACGATTCCACGTGTATCTATTAATCGCTCAATCCCTTTAAAAAGGTTCCAATCGATACTAGAGTGATCCGTTACAATTAAAATACAATCTGCTTGTTTAATTCTTTGTTCATCTAATGGAACAGATTGATATAGTGTATCTCCAATTTTCGCTGTAGAAATATACGGATCATGATATTCTATCTTGTATCCTTCTTTTATTAATAATTGAATAATTGGCAACGCCGGTGATTCTCTCAAATCATTTACATCTTTCTTATATGCAATCCCTACTATTAAAACCGTTGCGGGTGATTGCACCACACCTTTTACTTTCCCGATTATTTTCGCTGGCATTTCTTCATTAATTACATGTGCTGCCTCAATTAATTGACTAATTGCTCCAGCCTTTCTTATTCTCCATTGAAAATATAAAGGATCTACCGGAATACAGTGTCCTCCTATTCCTGGTCCTGGCCAATACGGAGTAAATCCAAACGGTTTTGTAGATGCCGCTTCAAGCACCTCATAAAAATTAATATTCAAACTTTCACAAAGTATATTTAACTCATTTACTAATGAAATATTAACTAAGCGCTGAATATTTTCAAATAACTTACACATCTCGGCCACTTTCGGAGAGCTAACTGGAACGACTACATCAAATATAGTGCTATACAAATCCTGTACTTTTTGTTTACACTGCTCGGTTTGTCCACTAATAACTTTTGGAATTGTTTCAACTGAATACTGGCTATTCGCTGGATCAATTCGCTCTGGAGAATACCCAATATAATACTCTTCTCCTACCTTTTTACCTGTTTGAGAAATAATCGGAATGATAACTTCCTCCAGTGTACCTGGATATGTGGAGCTTTCAAAAATGAAGGTTTGTCCTTCTTGAAGGTGTTGTTGTATATAATGGGAGGCTGAAACGAGTGCACTTAAATCTGGTTCTTTCTGCTCATTAATTGGGGTTGGCACGGTCACAATGACATAATCGCTATGCTTAAAATCCGCAACACCTTTATCTGGTGTATTCACTATTAATTTTCTCTCGTTCAATAAATTTTGTAATACATTAGAAGAAACATCAGGAATATAACTTTCTCCTTTAATTATTGATTCTATCTTCCTAGTATCTTTATCTAATCCAAGTACAGCATGTCCTCTTTCTGCAAAAAGGACCGCTAAAGGAAGGCCAACATATCCTAATCCAATAATGGTTATTTTACTACTAGCATTCATCTATATTCTCTTCTTCCCTTCTCAATTGTAGTATTATATCTCTATCCCTTTCTCCGTCTGTAAAACTCCCGCGCCCATTTGTATGTTGTAATAAATAAGCAATCGCCTCAAGCTGATCTCCGAAAATACGATCAAATGCAGGAATTCTTCCATTTACAAACCCATGTTGCTCTGGACGTACTCGATTTGTTTTTATAACATCTACAAATTCCACTGCTGTAATAGAGCATTCTTCTAAAATAGCTTTCATTTGAGCTAATGGTGGAATGATAAGGGAATCATATCCAATTTTCTCTATTACCTTTTTATGCATAGCATGTGGCACTGCCGTTAATGAGTTGTTCCATAAATCTGGTCGTTTCGCTACCAAATTCACGAAATATTTCCCCATACTAATTGGATCTGCCGGGTGAAACATATCTAACAAACATTGCAAATCATTTAACGCCACATCATTTCCGTCTTCAATAGCATGCAAAAATGGAATTAGCTTTTTTGCCGGAATAGCAAAATCACCATCAACAAATAAACAAATATCTCCCGTAGCATGCATAGCCCCTATCGCTCGTGCTACATTATGTCCAAGTGCCTTCGCGAATTCAACTACAATAACATTCTCTAGCTTTGCTTGTTTAATTGTCTCGGTATCTGCTCCATTCGCAACAACTATAATTTCATCTACACCTGCCTTTTTCACTTCCTGTATGACAGATCTTATAGTCATTTTTTCTTCTGATACGGGTATAATAGCACTGTATTTCGCTTTTTCCTTTTGTAATAAAACTGGTTTATACTTCCCTATAAACTCTCTATCCCTGTTTCCCTCCGAAAAACCGCCACGTTTACCATATGTTTCGATTACGTATTGCAAAGCACACAAATGATCACCCATAATACGACTAGTCGCCTTCGGATAAGGAGAACCAGGTGATGTACCCGTATGCACAGGACGAACCTTATTCGTGTGAATTACATCGACCGAAGCCATATCGGCAATATCTACTCCTCTAGACATCGCCATCGCTTGAAATAGTGCTGGATCTGCTAAATTCCACCACCCAAGATTCTCAATAACATCCCGATTCATCGCATGTGGAATTGCGATTAAAGAACCAACAACAAGCTCTTTTTTATTCAAATAACGATTCAACATGAATTTTCCAACTGTCGTATAGTGTGGTCTCATCTTTAAATAAACAGACCATGTTAAATTATTCACAACAATTTGATGCCCTTGCTGAACTCCTTTCACGAAACGTTGTAGCTCTTTACTCTCAATAACGATGTCACCATCTAAAAACAATACAATTTCACCTTTTGCTTCTCTAGCTCCAATTGCCCTTCCTACATCATTACCAAGAGAATGTTTATAATAAATTACATGGCAACTATGCTGTAATGCGACTTCATTCGTTCCATCTGTCGATCCATTATCTACTACAATAATTTCATACGGCTTCAGCTTCTCCACTTCTACTAAAACTTGTGATAAAGTACTTGCTTCATTATGCGCTGGAATAACAACTGATATTCTCATACTTGTATCACTCTTACCCTTCCAAGCGAACATAAGCAATAATAGGAATACGCACAAGTACATCTTCAGGTGGTCCATAAGAAGGAGATGTACGAACACTTACTGCCCCGTCCGTAACAGATAAAAGAATACCTGCAACAATTTCAACAGCTGTCACAACTTGCACTAATTCACCAACATGGTTACGCAATTCATCAGTAAATAACATATATAAGTCTCCTTTCTTACACTTCTTTCATTGATATAATACTTGTAAATGGTAATAAAACTTCAGTTCCTATTCCTTCTTGCAGCGTTAAGAAATCGTCACCAACTGCTACAATAACACCTGTTAACTGTCCAACTGTCACAGTAATTTCTACGTTTTTACCTAAATATTGCTTTGCAATTTCCTTAAAAGGTGATGTATTGCATTCTTTTAAAATGTTACAAATAATAGATTGAAATTGACTTGATTCTATAAACTCTTCCGTAGCTTGCTTAGAATTTCTTTGAATAAATCTCGCAAAGTTTTGTGAAAATAAAAGTCGTTCCACAGCAGGCAGTAACTTGTCATCTAAAAAATAGCCTAATTGTCTATTAAACAGTCTGGATAATTTATGCCAATATTTTCTGAACAGACACATATGCTTCTCCTCCTATTATTTTTAAAGTATAAAAATTTACATCCATACATCTTAATGTATACAAAACGGCTTTTTTTGTGATAGGTAAGACATACATTTTATAGAACATATTCATTATTTTTTTATTACATTAAGTAATAATTGTAGATATATTTCCTGAGCATGAAAAAAGACTATCCAAAAGGATAGCCTCTTACACTTCAATATTCCGCAACATCGTATAAATGTCGTTATTCACTTTACCAAATGATTTAATGTTATTTTGAATGTTAGATAATAAAACCACATATACACTACCATTTTTACTAAAACCATTTAAGCAATTCCAACCTGGCATTACACCGTGATTTGAATAGCTTCCTGGATCTACATACCAGCCAAATCCATAATCCTTTTTCACGGCTGTAAACATTTGATTATAACTCTCTTTTGAAATTAATTTTCCAGAAAAGAGTGCTTCATTAAATAAATATAAATCATGCGCGCTCGTATATATATCACCACAACCATATAGTTGTGACATGCTCGGAATATTAGGTGTTGTCATATTGTTATTCACTATTTTATAACCCGTTGATGGGAATCTTGTTTGTTCCAACGCTGTACCGAAACCAGATTGTTTCATACCCGCAGTCGCAAAAATATGTTGTTTTATATATTCTTCGAGCGACTGTCCACTTACCTTCTCAGCAATGTAAGCAAGTATAGAGTAGTTCGAATCGGAATACTTCCATTTCTCTCCTGGAATCCCGATACGCTTTTGATTTCCTATCCGCTTTATCAGTTCTTCACGAGAAATATCCTCTTTTCCCTGCTCATATTCCGGAATGCCTGATGTATGTGTTAATAGATGTTTTAACTGAATGCTATTACCTTGAGGAAAGTCTGGAATATACTTTGCAACTGTATCCTCTACTTGTAACTTATTTTGATCTTTGAGTTGCATAATAGCAGTCGCCACAAATGCTTTTGAAATAGAACCAATATAAAAGGTCGTCTCTGAATTATTCGGCACTTGCTTCTCTTTATTAGCCATGCCGTATCCTTTATTCACAAGAACTTTCCCATTCTTCACAATAACAGCTGTCCCACTAAATCCCATGCTCTGTAAATATTGATCCAATTGAGCGTTTTCATTAATTTCTTGAGGCGGTCCCTCAGCAGGTTTCTCTATAACTTGCGCCTGTTTTATCTGTTCTTCCTGTTCTTTTTGTTTTCTTTGTTTTTCAGCTTCTTGCCTTTTCACTTCTTCTATCTTTTTTATCTCTTCTTGCTTCTTCATTTCTGCTGCTGCTTTTAAAGTTTCCTCTTTTTTATTATGCGCAACAATTTTTGTATACATGAAATATACAAGTGACAGTAGTAGGGCTAGAATGATTGTTCTTTTTATGTATACAATCGACCGATTTGCTTTCCCATTAACAGTATTTTTTTCCTGATCCATGATTACCTTTTTCCCCTTATTTACCGATAATTTAATTCATCTACACAAGACTTATTTCAAATCATTTCCGTAGATTATGGACACTCCATTTTATGTCATCACTACTGTATCACGCACCGAACATATTACCAACCTATATGTTCAAAAAAGAAAAAGAAAATTTATAAAAGTAAGATTCCCTTTAAAAAATTAACAAAAAAAGAGGATATCCTGTAAAAGACTGTTGTTATCAATCTTTTTGGATATCCTCTTATCTAACTATTTACACGTGTTTTTTCATATCATCGGCAACAGATTCAACATTTGTACCTACGATAACTTGTACACTTGTGTTACTTAATTTCATAACGCCTTTTGCACCTGCGCGTTTTAATGCTGGTTCATTTACTAAACCTGCATCTTTCACTTGTAAGCGTAAACGCGTTGCACAGTTATCAATAACTGTTAAGTTTTCTTTTCCGCCTAAAGCTGCTACGTAAGTTTCACCAATTGAACCTGCAACTGGTGCATCACCCTCTTCAGCTAACTCATCTTCATCTTCATCTTCACGACCAGGAGTTTTCAAGTCGAACTTCTTAATTAAGAAGTAGAATACTACAAAGTAAATTGCTGCGTAAATTAAACCGATTCCTGCTAGTAACACTGGTTTTGTTGCAATACCAAAGTTTAAGAAGTAATCAATTGCACCGGCACTAAATGTGAAACCATCGTGAATGCCAAGTGATGTTGTTACGAATAAAGATATACCTGTTAACACGGCATGAATACCATATAATAATGGTGATAAGAACATGAATGAGAATTCAATAGGTTCTGTAATACCAGTTAAGAATGAAGTTAATGCTAGGCCACCTAACATACCTGTAACCATTTTACGTTTTTCTGGTTTAGCAGCTGCAATCATTGCGAAACATGCTGCTGGTAAACCGAACATCATAACTGGGAAGAAACCAGTCATAAACATACCTGCTGTTTTGTCCCCTGCAAGGAAACGAGCGATATCACCATTTACAACATTACCTGCTGCATTTGTAAAGTCACCAAATACGAACCAGAAGTATGTGTTCATTACGTGGTGTAAACCAATTGGGATTAATAGACGGTTTAATAGACCGAATAGACCTGAACCAATTGCACCTAAATTAACAATTCCATGAGCTAATGCATCGATGCCATTTTGAATTGCTGGCCAAATTTGTGCGAATAGAATTCCTAATATTAGCATCACAACCGATGTAACAATTGGAACGAAACGTTTTCCAGCAAAGAAACCTAACCATTCTGGAAGTTTAATTTTATGGAATTTATTATAAAGGAATCCTGCTATAACACCGACAATAATACCACCTAAAACTTTCATATCCACTTTAGTCGATAATTCGGCTGCCTTAGATACTTGTGTCATTGTATCTGCAAGCTTAGATGGATCTACATTTGCGCTATTACCTATTAAATCTTGAACTTTACCTAATTTATCTTGTAATTCTGCAGCAGAATATCCCTTACTAAGTGCATCAATACTGTTTTTCATAACCAGATAACCAATTGCACCTGCAAGACCTGCGGCACCACTACCATCAACTGAAAGACCGATTGCAATACCGATTGCAAAAATAAGTGCTAAATTATCAAAAACAGCTGCACCGGCCTGTGCCATAACAGGAATATCAA
This sequence comes from Bacillus sp. SRB_331, assembly GCF_003264175.1. Taxonomy (NCBI): domain Bacteria; kingdom Bacillati; phylum Bacillota; class Bacilli; order Caryophanales; family Bacillaceae; genus Bacillus; species Bacillus sp. SRB_331. The sequence continues at coordinate 38,499 of NZ_NADV01000028.1, forward strand.
ATACATCTGGTTGCCCTAAACGAAGCAATAATCCTGCTGCTGGTAGCACTGCGATTGGAAGCATTAACGCTTTACCAATACGTTGTAAAAACTGCAACATTTTAATTCCCCCTATCAAATTTATGAAATCGTTATCATTATAAGTACGCCTTAGAAAACGCTTTCTATTTACATAACCATAATAACATATAGTTGTATAGATGTGTAGTTTTTATTTCCGAACTTTTTATGGATAAATCTCCTATTTCCAAACTGTTATATAAAAGGAAAATTTCCCTTTTATAACACGGAATAATCGAAACTGAAGACTCACTATAGAACATCCAACTTTCGTTTTATCATTCCACTTTTTCATGTTATTATTTATTTCCGAGCATATCGGGAAAAGTAAACTTAGTTAATTCGAAATAGGAGCGTTGGTACTATGCAGTGCATTGAAACAAACAACTTACAGCAGTTGTTAGAACAAGTAAAACCATATACGAAAAAAGGAAAACTTGCTACTTATATCCCCGAACTAGGAAATGCAAATCCAAATGATCTAGGGATTGCCATTTTCCATAAAGAAACAGAATATATCCATGCTGGTAACTCACAAACACTATTTACTCTTCAAAGTATTTCTAAAGTAATTACACTTGCTCTTGCCCTTTTAGACCGTGGTGAAGAATATGTATTTTCTAAAGTTGGAATGGAACCAACTGGTGACCCATTTAATTCTATTATTAAGCTTGAAACAACAAGTTCTTCCAAGCCTCTTAATCCAATGATTAATGCGGGTGCATTAGCTATTACAAGTATGCTAGCTGGTAATGATAACGAGGAGAAGATGGAACGCATTCTTCAATTTGTGCGTGATATAACAGACAATCCTACTATTAGTTATTCTTCTAAAGTTGCCACTTCTGAATTAGAAACAGCTTACTTAAACCGTTCACTTTGTTACTATATGAAACAAAATGGCATCATCGATAACGATATTGAAGAACTTATGGATTTATATACGCGTCAATGTGCAATTGAGGTTAACTGTATCGACCTAGCACGTATTGGTTTAATCTTTGCAATGGATGGATATGATCCTTATAAAAAGAAACAGATCATCCCTAAACATATTACGAAAATTTGTAAAACATTTATGGTTACTTGCGGGATGTATAATGAATCTGGTGAATTTGCAATTCGTGTTGGAATCCCTGCAAAAAGTGGTGTAGCGGGCGGCATTTTCGGCTGCGTAAAAGGCGAAATGGGAATCGGTATTTTCGGACCAGCTTTAGATGCAAACGGAAATAGTATCGCTGGTTTTAAAATTCTTGAATTACTTTCTGCCCAAGAAGGTTGGAGTATGTTTTAATTTAGAAGTTATCCTGCTATATTGGCAGGATTTTTTATTTCACAAAAAATCAGTTCTACTAGGCATCAACACAATTCAAAAAACAGTAATAAAAGTTCTCTTTATTATGCATATTTGCTCCCCCCTCCTGAATAATATAGTACAACCTAGCGCTGTATGTGGAGGTGTAAAAGATGAAACTCATATTTCAAATGGAGAAACAACCTGTTCTCGAAAAAACAATTCTTCTTTTTATATTGAGTATTGTAGAAAGTTTGAAACTAAAAGTTGTTTCACTCGATGAATCTCACCGATACATATTCAATTTAGAAGTGCTTGAACTATTAATGGATCGGAACATCGATGATCAAGTATTAGAACTTATTCATTTCGGAATGGGACTTGAAGACATTTACCATGTACTTCCCGAAGAACTTGAGCATAGTATTGAAGAACTGAAATGGCTTTGTATTCAAGTTTTAAGTGAGTACAGTATGCATGATGAAGAATGTGCACAACTAATTGAAGATATACGCTAAAAAGCACCTATACAGGTGCTTTTACTTTTTTAAACCTTTTTACACCAAAGATTTGTATAATACTTACAATCTTTCATTACCGTGAAAAGATTTCACGTCGATATATGCAATTTTTTAGTGTATTTCCAAGGAAATACTCGAATACTGTTTTCCCTATCCTTCTTACAACAATTGATCAATTCCAATAAGAATTAATAACACACCTGCAATTATAGTTGCCCATTTCCCTAAGTATTCAGCTAAAAATCTTTTACCAACATACGTAAAACCACTAATACAAATAAAACTAAAAACTCCAGAAATACATGCCGTAAGCCAAAGATTTAAATTTGTTACTCCAGCATCAAATCCGCCTGCAATATTGTTTATGGACAATGCAACTCCTAAAACAATTGCTTCAGAAAAACTAATTGTTTTAGAACCATCAAAATCTGCTTTTTCTGGATCACGTAAAACCCCCATAAGTACACTACTATCTTTAGATTCTACGGTATCTTTTTGACTCAAGAAAGGCTGACATAAAATAAACACCCCGATTATTCCTAAAACGATTGCTCCAATAATGTTTGCTGTGAACTCTGAAATAAATAATGCGATCCAATTCCCAAAAAATCCAGCTAGTAAAGTAAATAAAAATCCAAAAAATGCGATGATAAAATTGTTAAGCCACGAAATTCGAATTTTACGAATGCCATATGCAATCCCAACACCTGCATTATCTAAATTAGACGCAATCCCGATTAAAAAAATTGAAAATAAACCTGCCGTACTCATCGTACAGTCACCCCTTTTCTCACTTTTCGTTGCATATTATGAAAATGTTGAGCAACTGTGCCTGTCTGTTTCATATACTTGTAATAAATGCTCAACATTTTTTCAACGATAGACAATAGAAAAGGAGTGCCTACATTATGTCCAATGAAAATCCAAATGAGCGGCTCGGTAAATTAATAAAGAAACTGTTAAAGGAGCGCGCTCTATCTATGCGCCAACTAGGAACACTTACAAATATTGATCCTGCAACAATTTCAAGAATAATTAATGGCAAACAACAACCGAAGCAAAACCATTTACAAAAATTCGCAAACTGTCTACAAGTTCCACCGCAATTATTACTTGATGAAATGTACCCTAACTCTCCACACATAAATAAGGAAAAAGCAGATATGTACACATCTCTCGATACAATTCAACAAACATTACAATCCTCTAACCTATTCGACTTCGAATACACAACAACTCGTGTAAAACAAGAACTTGAAAATTACGAGCGCTATGCTCAAACTACTGAAGGCGAAAAACGTATTCACGAGAGTTTCAAAAGTAAAATAGAACAAATTGATAGTTCTGGTCCTTTCATTGAGCAATTAACAAATATGTACCAACAATTTTGTACAGAAACCATTTCAACCGAAGAGCGTGCAATTATTGGGGGTGCCTTACTATATTTCATTTTATCAACAGACATTATCCCCGATTATCTTTTTCCAATCGGCTATTTAGATGATGCGATTGCCGTTGAATTAGCTAAAGAGAAATTAATTGAAATAAAACGAAAAACATAGAAAAATAAAGAACTATTTCAGTTGTTTATGTTCAACTCTGAAATAGTTCACTAAAAAAGCGTACAAGTACATACCTGTACAATTTCAATATACTAATCTATTTTTTTGTATGACACCATTCATATATGAACGCTGTTATTACTTTTGTAAATTCAATTAACTGCTCAACTTCAACTTTCTCATTTATTGAATGAGCTTCTTCTAATGTACCTGGTCCGTAAATAACAGCTGGAATGTTAAACTCACTAAACCATCCGCCATCAGTTACCGTTGCTGACATATCTAAAATTGCATTTTTAGATAAAATAGATTCATGTACTGAACTTAGCGTTTTGACAGCAACATGTTCGCTATCTACTTCTAAAGAAGGAAAAATTTCGCCACGATCCACAATCATTGATTCTCCGCCCCACTTAAATTGTGGTGGGTTCTCTCTTAACCATGGATCTGCTGCTGCCACTTTTCCTAAATACTCTTCTATTTCTTCTATTATTTGTTCATGCGTTTCATTTGGATAAAAATGTACGGTTATCCACAATCGGCACTCATCCGCAATAAATGCCGCATGACGTCCTCCTTCAATAACAGCTGGATTAATTGTTGTTGTCCCAGATGGATAGCCTTCATATGTTTTCATGACTGCCCAATGACGCTCTAATTCTTGTAAGCTTTGGACAATCTTCATCATTTTCTCAATCGCACTCGCTCCAAATAGACGTCCTCCAGCATGGATCATTTGTCTACGTGTTGCATCATGAAACGTTTGTGGGCTTTTCACTGTAATCCATCCAGTAATTACGCCGCCCTGCCCTTGCATATGTAAATTACTTGTATCAACTACTACTGCAAAATCAGCATCGTAACCACGTTTACAGCATTGAAGTGTCCCTGCTTCTCCTACTTCTTCGCCAATTACCGATTGAAAAATTAAATCCCCAGGTAATTCAATCCCCGCTTCTTCTAAAAGTTGAATAGCAAATAAGGCTCCAGCTAGTCCACCTTTCATATCTGCCGCGCCTCTCCCAACTAACCAACCATCTTTTATAAACGGCTCAAACGGATTTGTTTCCCACAGCTCGTCCTTTGATACTTCTGCAACATCTATATGTCCATTAATAATGAGACTTTTATGTGACTCACTTGCTGTCCCCTTTTTCACTCCAACAACATTCGGATCATTTGGATATAAATCCCATTTATCAATACTAAAATTTCGTTTTTTTAGAAACTCCGCAACAAATTCTTGCGCCTCATTTGTATTTCTTGCTGGTGGTGCTGGTGTTTCAAAGCGAATTAAAGCTTTTGTAAGTTCTAGTAGCTCGTCTTTTCGTAAATCAATCTGTTTTAATAGCTGTGAGACTTCTTGATTCATTGCTAATTCCCCTTTGCATACGTAGTATGTTTCCAAATTTATTTTCACAAAAAAAGAGACTGTTTACAATCTTACAGTCTCCAAATTAATCACTATTATAAACTTTCTAATTCGGTTGTATTTGTCTTTTCAATATGTTCTACTTTACTTCTCTTATTTCTAGTAGCACGATAAAACAGTAAACAAACAATCATAAATGGAATACCACAATACAATGCCATTCTTTGTTCTGGAATAAAAGCCATAGCTACAATTACTGTTAAATTTAATACTAAAGCAAGAATTGGAACAAATGGATACAATGGTGTTTTAAATTTTAAGTCCTTAATATCCCCGCCTTGCTTCAAATATGTCCTTCTAGCCAATAAATTTGAAAGAGCAATAGATGCCCAAACTAATATTGCTCCGAACCCTGCAATTGAAAGAAGCCATAAATAAACTGTATCTTCCGCATAAATACCTGATAGTAATGAGAAACACCCTACAAACGTACTTACAATCAATGCATAAATAGGAACACCGTTTTTAGATAATTCACCAAAAATCGGGCTAATCATTCCTTGATTAGACATCGACCATAGCATACGGGAAGTTGCATATAATCCTGAATTCGCAACTGATAGTACAGCTGTAATAATAACGAAATTTATAATATCAGCCGCATAAGGGATACCAATTTTATCAAATACAACTACGAATGGACTTTCTATCACGCCTGCTTGCTGCCAAGGAAATAGTCCCGCAAGAATAAAAATAGATAGTACAAAGAAAATAAGTATGCGCCAAACTGTATTATTAATTGCCTTCGGGATAGTTTTCTCTGGATTTTCACTCTCACCAGCTGCAATACCAACTAGTTCTGTTCCTTGGAAGGAAAAATTAACTGCAATCATCGTAACTAAAATGGCTGATAATCCATTTGGGAACAATCCACCATAATCAGTAAAGCTAGAAAACATCGGCGCTGGTTCATTTCCTTTCATATCTAGAAAACCAAACATTGCTGCCCCGCCCAAAATAATAAATGCAATGATTGTAATTACTTTAATACTTGCAAACCAGAATTCAACTTCCGCAAAACTTCTTGAAGATAACGCATTAATAGCAAAGAGCAATACGGCAAACACTACGCACCAAATCCATGATGATACATCTGGAAACCAACGTTTCATTAATATACTAACTGCAATTAATTCAATGCCTATCGTAGCCGTCCAGTTTAGCCACGACATCCATCCCACTACATAACCCGCTGCAGGTGAAATATGTTTTGTAGCATATGTTTGATACGACCCTGCATCAGGCATCGCAACCGCTAACTCTCCAAGACAGAGCATCGTTAAATACATAACAAATCCACCGACAAGATACGCTACAATCGCTCCTCCAGGTCCAGCTTCATGAATTGTATAACTGGATCCTAAAAAAAGCCCAGTACCAATAACCCCTCCGAGTGCAATCATAAATATGTGCCGACTTTTCAATTCTCTTTTTAATCCCTGGTTTTGATCCATCATATAAATCCCCCCTTTTCACTTTGCAAACCCATTTAATGTAAGCGTTTTTAAAATTCTTCATAGTAAAAATAATTATTTAAAAGAGCAAAAATACATACTACTTATATTAATCACTACCTGTTATTAAAAGGTCATCCCTCACTGTTATTAATAGTTTTTGATCAGCGATAGCTTGTCCTTCTACCACTTCTAATGATTCGATATAACCACTGATTCCCACTTTAATTTCCACCTGCTGCTTATCTATTGTTTCAATTAACGCTAATTTTTCCCACTCATATACGTAAGAACTTTCAGTAACAAATAATTTCTCTACTTTCCCGTAACAAGGACTATACACGCCTTCTATAACCGTCTTCACTTTATAAATTCCTCCCTCTTATTAATTGAAACTGAAACGTTGCATACACTATAAAGATTCATAATCCCCCTACTCTTTAAATTTAGAGATCTTAACTACTATTCATGCAAAATACGTACCAACCTCAATACCTATGTAAAATTAGGATTTCTTACGAAAAAAATCTGCATAACCGCAAAAATTTTCTATCATTTGAAAATTTTTAAGAGAAAATAGCAAAAAAATTTTGCGATTTTATAAGAATTTTAATAAAATTATAAAAAGTCAGTCTTCATAGGGTATAACGAGGAGAAGATAATACATGCATACAGAAGAAATCAATTTTAAAAAGATTATTGAAATGAATGTGCTATACGAAACTTTACTCAATGAACTCGATATCGGGATCCATATTATTAATGAGGAAAGTAAAACGATTATCTATAACCGTAAAATGATGGAAATTGAATCAATGGATCGCTTAGATGTGCTAGATAAAAATCCTTTAGAAGTATTTGCATTTGAAGAAAATAAAAATAGTACTCTTATAGAGGCTTTAAAACTTGGAAAAACAAACAAAAATATAAAACAAACGTATTTTAACAATAAGGGACAAGAGATTACGACGATTAACGATACTTTTCCTATAATAGAAAATGGAAAAATTAAAGGCGCTATTGAAATTTCAAAAGAGATTAGTCATTTAAAGCAAACAATGAAAACGAACCTTTCTCGAAAACAAAATACTAAGTTTACCTTTGATCACATAATTGGTGATTCTAGAGCTATTCAATCGGTCATTACAGAAGCAAAGAGAGTGATACGTACGCCATCCTCCATACTTATCATCGGGGAAACAGGGACCGGTAAAGAGCTATTTGCGCAAAGCATCCATAATGAAAGCCAGCGTTCAACAAAACCATTTATTTCGCAAAACTGTGCCGCTATACCAGAAACCTTAATGGAAAGTTTACTATTTGGTACAAATCGAGGTGCTTTTACAGGAGCAATAGATAAACCTGGTTTATTTGAAGAGGCAAATGGGGGAACTTTGTTATTAGATGAAATCAACTCATTAAGCCCAGCACTTCAAGCTAAATTATTGCGTGCTATACAAGAGAAAACAATACGAAGAATTGGAGGGGCGCAAGAAAAAGAAATTGATGTTCGTATTATAGCAACTATTAATGAAGATCCTCTTGAAGCCATAGCACACAATCGATTAAGACAAGACTTATATTACCGATTAAGCGTTGTTACTTTATGTCTTCCACCTTTACGGGAACGAAAAGAAGATATTGCATATCTTGTTCAACACTTTATTGAAAAATACAATATCCAATTTGATCTTAGCGTAAAAGATGTAGATTTAAACGTAAATAACTTCTTCTATAAATACGATTGGCCTGGTAATGTGAGAGAACTAGAACATATAATTGAAGGCTCCATGAACTTAATAGAAGATAAAGATATCATTACAGCGTTCCATATGCCAACGCACTTTCGCGAACTAGCAAAAAAGGAACTGAATATGCAGACTCCGCTAACTAGTCACAATACTGATACGCCACAAACTTTAAAACGTATAATCGAAGAAATGGAAAAGAAATATATCCATCAAATTCTTAAAGAAAATAAAGGTAATATCTCACAAGCCGCAAAATTTTTAGGATTGAGTAGACAAAACTTACAATATCGAATTAAAAAATTGCACTTACACATATGAAATGAATCTTTCTCCAAGTGTAAAGAAACTGGTAAAATATGTTATAATAAACGTATAATATGCTAGAAAGGGGCAATGTATATGAGTAATGATAAGAAGTTGAAGTTATTACACTACTTAGGTCTTTTCCCTACCATTCTATGTATAATGCTATTCATTGATATGAGCAGCTTTCCTCATGCAAAGCTCTTAGGCACAATTAGCGGCTCCTTTGCAGCTATTATGCTTGCTGCTTTTTGGAATTTGAAGCTACGTATGAAGAAAGAGAAATCTTCTTAATTTCAGAGTGCAAAAAAATCGAGCCTTATCAGCTCGATTTTTTTACTTATTATTAAAATTCAACATTCTCCAAATACAATCCACTCGCCTCAGCAAGACAATTAATTTGATTACGTTGTTTTTCCTCTAAAATGTTTGGAATTGCGTCCGCCTCTAATTGCCCTAATCCAACTTCAATTAATGCTCCAACAATTTTCCGCACCATGTTATGAAGGAATCCGTTACCACTTACTCTAATTTGTACAAATCCTGATTCTTCGGAAACATCAAGTGTATACACTTCTCGAACCATAGATTTTTTCTTAGACTTTGCATTTGAAAAGGCAGTGAAGTCATGTGAACCAACTAAATGTTTCGCAGCTTCTTTCATGCTTTTCACATTTAATTGTTTATTCACGTGCATGCTGTATTTACGCATAAATGGGTTCGTATGCTCTTCATTCCAAATTTTATAAAGATATGTTTTTGCTTTAGAATTGTAACGAGCATGGAAACGATCTGGTACTTCTTCTACACTCGTAATACTAATATCATTTGGTAAATATTGATTTAAATACTTTTTCACTTTATGTTCTACTAACTTCTCATCACTTTGAAAGTTAGCTACTTGATTCAAAGCGTGTACACCAGCATCCGTTCTACTACAGCCGATAATTTCAATTTCTTTTCCGACCATTTCAGATATTATACTTTCGATTTTCCCCTGAATCGTATTGTCATTATTACCAAGACGTTGCCACCCTTTATAACGCGCACCATCATATTGAATCGTCAATTTATAATTGTTCATTATATTCTCCTTACTTCCATTCGCTAAATAAAATATACCCTCACATAGCTCTTGCTTTGTGAGGGACATATCCTTATTGAATGTTACTTTCTAACAAGTTTCACTACATTTTCTACATGAGCTGTATGCGGGAACATATCAACTGGTTGTACATACTCCACTTCATAGCTCTCCATTAATGTTTCCACATCACGTGCTAATGAGGAAGGATTACAAGACACGTAAACAACTTGTTTCGGTTTCACTTTTAAAATCGTTTCAAGTAATTTATCATCACAACCTGTACGCGGTGGGTCGACAACAATGACATCTGGACGCCAGCCTTCTTTTACCCACTTTGGTAACCATTGTTCCGCTTTACCAGCTTCATACTTTGCATTTGTGAATCCGTGGCGTTTTGCATTTTTCTTTGCATCTTCAATCGCTTCTGGAATTACATCCATACCACGTACTTCCGCTGCATCATTCGCAAGCCAAAGTCCAATCGTACCGACACCACAATACGCATCCACAATCTTCTCGTTTCCTGTTAAAGCAGCTGCTTTTTTTGCTTCATCGTATAAAACAACTGTTTGTTCTGGATTTAATTGGAAGAATGCGCGTGCTGATAATTCAAATGATAAATCACCTAGTGTTTCTTGAATTACTTCTTTTCCAGCTAATTTAAATGTTTTATCACCGAAAATAACAGATGTTTTACGCCAGTTTACGTTTTGCATAATTGATTTAACACTTGGCATTTGTTTTTGCACTTCTGCGATAAATTGATCTTTATTTGGTAATTCTTCTTTTGTTGTAATAAGTGTGACTTGCACTTCCCCTGTTTGAACTGCAGTACGTGTCACAATTGTGCGTACTAAACCTTTTTGTTTTTTCTCATTGTAAATAGAAACATTTAATTTTTCTAATATACGTCTTACAACTTTTGTCGCTTCATTCGTTGCTTTATGTTGAATCATGCAATGAGAAATATCAATTAACTGATGTGAGTTTTGCTTATATAAGCCTGTAATAACCTTTTCGTCTTTACGCCCCACTTGCAATTGACTTTTATTACGATAATGCCATGGATTTTCCATACCAAGCGTCGGACGAATTTTCTCTTCCAGACTGTTATTCATGTACTTCTCAAATGCTTGTACAACGATATCACGCTTTTGATTTAATTGTTCTTTATAATCCAAATGCTGCAATTGACAGCCACCACACTCCTCATATACTGAACATGGTGCTTTCACACGATGTGGTGAGGATTTACGAACTTTTTTCACTTTCGCTTCAGCGAAGCCACGCTGAATTTTCGTTGCTTCAGCAACAACTTCTTCTCCTGGTAATGCCCCTGGAATGAAAACAACTTGTCTCTTAAAATAACCAACGCCTTCTCCGTTAATCCCAAGACGTTTAATTGTCACAGGAAACGTTTGACCAACTTCCAACTTACTCTCTTGTTGCTTTTGTATCATTATTACACCTCTACTCTATACTTTTCCATAAATATAACGCTGCATAACTGCAATATGGTTCACACTCTTGTTTCACTTTTTCTAAAAATGCATCATCAGGCTTATTATCTAATTGAAATACACCTTGCACTGCGCGCTGAATTCCAATGTCTGCTTTTGGAAACATATTTTTCCGACCAAGCCCAAACATTAAAAAGTTTTGCACTGTCCATGCTCCAATACCCCTTATTGGTAACAATTGTGCCGATACTTCTTCTTCTGTTTCGTTTTGTATCCTTGCTAAATCTAATTTACCGCCTACAATATGTTTTGCTAATCCTACTATATATTCGGCTTTTCGCTGACTAAACTTCTGCTCTCTCAATTCTTCTATTGAAATGTTTGCTACTCTTTCTGGTGTTGGGAAAAAGAAAACGCCGTTCTTCTCTGTCCCATATCGTTTTACAAATTGATCTGTTAGCACAGTAGCAAATTTCAAATTTATTTGTTGATGAATAATACAGCGAAGAAGACAAGCGAAATAATCAAATTCTAAAATAATTGGAGTATAAGCATATGTTTCAAATAGTGGACGTAATGATGTGTTTAAAAAATGATTTTGTATATTTTGAAACGGTTCATTCCAGTGAAAAATGGATTTCATTCGTTTCATTACTTTCTCTTGATCTCCTGCCTGACTAGAGATCCAAAACTGTGGATTTTGAACAGTACCAATCCCTTGCAAACGAACAACAATCTGTTCTTCGTCTATAAAAAGCGGGACATAAATTACTTTCTCGTCTAATTGAATAACGTTTAACGGGTCGAAAGATAAACGCTTTAGTACTTCCTCAAAATGGTACGGATATTCTAACGTAACATGTTCGCTCCACATACGTTTCCCCATCCTTTTTACACATCATTATAGCATGAGAAAACCGCAAGCATACATGCTTACGGTTGATTGCTTTTTACTAAATCATCTAGGCTTTTAAAATGATACCCTTTCTCGCGCAAATCATCAATGATTTTCGCAAGTGCTTCTGCATTATCTTTTGATATTGCATGAAGTAACAAAACAGATCCTGGATGAATCATAGTCATTACATTATTATGAGCGTATTGCCATCCTCTTTGCTGATCTACTTTCCAATCAAGAAATGCAAGCGACCAAAACACGTTATAATATCCCATGTCTTTCGTAAGCGCTAGCGTTCTTTCACTAAACACGCCTCGCGGAGGGCGTACATATTTCACTTCTTTTTGCCCAGTAACTTTTTTAATCTCTTCCGTTACGCTCGTTAATTCTTCACGAAGTTTTGCATCATTTACTGTTGTAAAATCTGGATGACTCCAAGAATGATTACCAATAATATGTCCTTCATTTTTCATTCTTAATAATAAATCTTTTTGTGTTTTTATATAATGTCCCGTCACAAAGAAAGTTGCTGGTACTTTTTTCTCCTTCAGTACATCTAAAATCTTTCCTGTATATCCATTTTCGTATCCATTATCAAATGTTAAATAAATATCTTTTTTCTTCGTATCTCCTAAATAAAACCCACCATTTTTTTGTAGTAATTCTGTATATAGTTTCCCTGCATCTGGCACCGTTTCATTTTTAGGACGTGGGATTCCCCAGTTATGTGGTGTATTCGTATAAGCAAATGCTGAAACTGGAACAAGTGCCATCATAATTGAAAAAATGAGACCTATATATAACCATTTATATTTCATAAATAGTCTCCTTTCCATATATAATCGTACCTGTAGTTTCTGTTTCCCTGCTTTCTTTCATGCTGAACATGTTTTTCTATATATACCAAAAAAATGCACCTCGAATAATTCGAGATGCACTTCTCTTTACTTAAATACAGGTTCTTTAAAGCTCGCCAATTTTTCAAGTGATGTTTTATCAACATCAGCATGTAGACTTTTACCATGAGAATCCATCGTTACAACTGCTTTAAAACCATCGATACGTAAATGCCACATTGCCTCTGGGATACCGAATTGTAAGAAATCAACATCTTTCACTTCTTTAATACATTCAGCATAATATTGCGCTGCACCACCAATTGCATTTAAGTACACACCACCGTGTTCTTCTAAAGCTGCTAATGTTTTAGCACCCATACCGCCTTTACCAATTACAGCACGAATACCGAACTTTTTCATAATATCGCCTTGATATGGCTCTTCACGAATGCTTGTCGTTGGGCCTGCCGCTTTAATTTGCCAATTGTCATTTTCATCTTTCACTACAACTGGACCACAGTGATAAATAATTTGTCCCTTTAAATCTACTGGACAATCGTTATCCATTAAATGTTTATGAATCGCATCACGTCCTGTATACATCATGCCGTTAATTGTAACAACGTCACCAACACGAAGTTCACGAATTTGCTCTTCTGTAATTGGAGCTTGTAATACGATTTCACGCTGCTCTGTTTGTTCTTGCGCAGCGTCTTGTTGAAGTGTATCTTCACCTTCTTGGTATAACCAATCCATAATTTCACCTGTTTCAGGATGAATTGTTACGCCAAGACGACGATATGCCCAACAATTATACGCAACAGATACGTAGAAGCTCGCTGGCAAACGATTATATACTCCAATTTTGCAACCTAATAAAGTTGTTTCTCCGCCAAATCCCATCGTACCAATGCCAAGCTTATTCGCATTCTCTAATACATACTCTTCAAGCTTGTGTAATTCTGGAACTGGATTTACATCATCTAATGTACGGAATAATTGATTTTTTGCTAATTCGTAACCTGATGTGCGGTCTCCCCCGATACCGACGCCGATTACTCCTGCGCTACACCCTTGACCTTGCGCTTGATATACTGCATGAAGAAGGCATTTACGAATTCCTTCTAAATCACGCCCAGCTCGTCCAAGTCCTTCTATTTCACAAGGCAGGCTATATTGAATATTTTTATTCTCACAACCGCCGCCCTTTAAAATTAAACGTGCATCAATGTAATCTTTTTCCCATTGTTCAAACTTAATAACAGGTGTACCTGGTCCTAAATTGTTTCCGCTATTGTCTCCAAAAAGAGAATCAACAGAGTTTGGACGAAGTTTACCATCTTTTGTCGCCCGCTCAAGCGCACTATAGATAGCTTCCTTCAGTTTTAATTGATTCACACCAACTGGTGTATAAATTTTAAACGTTGGCATCCCTGTATCTTGGCAAATTGGCGAGATATTATCATCTGCCATTTTAATGTTATTCGTAATTGTGCCAAGTGCCATCGCCGAACGAGTTCCTGCATTTTCTCGTTCTTTCGCTTGTTGAATTGCGCGACGAACATCTTTCGGTAAGTTCGTTGACGTTTCAACAATTAGTTGATACATGCTTTCTTGAAGCTTTTCCATTGTTACTTCCCCCTCAATTGTGAACGCTACCAAAACGTTATGAAATGAAAATTCCATTGTTATACTCTTCAGCTGTTTATTTATTTCACGCCATTAAAGGTTAAATGAAATTTTTCACAACTTGATTATACCTTTTTTTCTATATTCCTTCTATTATCCGTACAGAAAAAGGCTGCCAATTTTGTAGTGGCAGCCTTTTTAATATATTATTCGTCTTTTTTAAATTGCTCACATTTCAGTTCTAATTCATCTAACATTGCAAGAAGACGATCTACATCTTCTAATTCTACCTCTTCTGGTTCAATCGTATCAATTACTTCAATGAACATATTTAAACGTTCTTTCAAATATACTAGTTGTGAATCTTTACCTTGAATTGCTTTTCCCATGAAGGCACTCTCCTTTTAATTCGAGTTGCTTTTATTATACCGCAAAAATGATTGCTATGGGCATGTAATTTCATCAATTTCGTCACAGTAATTCATTATAATGTAAGCCCTCTCTCTTTTTTCACAAAAAAGTTTCACTTTATAAAAAGCTCATATTCTTCTATTATAGAGAATGGACAAATTGTTATTTCAATAGTCAAAGGAGTATTTCATATGACGATATCACAAATAATGAAGCCGATTACTCCTTCTTACGATCCATGGGAAGCGTATATGGACCTTGAAGAGTACGGCAAACTACTATTAACAAACGTTGAGTTTACAACGACGACGTTATGCAATATGCGTTGCGAGCATTGCGCTGTTGGTTACACATTACAGCCGAAAGATCCAAACCCGCTTCCGATGGAGCTTTTATTAAAACGATTAGATGAGATTCCTCATTTACGTTCTTTAAGTATTACAGGCGGAGAACCTATGCTTTCAAAAAAATCCGTCGACAACTATGTAACACCACTCTTAAAATACGCCCATGAACGAGGCGTTCGCACTCAAATTAACTCAAACTTAACTATAGATTTAGCACGTTACGAACAAATTATTCCCTACTTAGATGTATTGCACATTTCACATAACTGGGGAACAATCGATGACTTCGTTGAAGGCGGATTTGCAATGATGGAGCGTAAGCCTACTTATGAACAGCGCGCTAAATTATTTGAAAGAATGATTACAAATAGTAAAGCTCTATCAGAGGCAGGTGTACTCGTATCAGCCGAAACTATGTTAAACAAACGAACTCTACCACATATTGAACATATTCACCGTCAAATCGTTGAAGAAATGGGCTGTAAACGTCATGAAGTTCACCCGATGTATCCGAGTGACTTCGCTAGCACTCTTGAAATTTTAACAAAAGAAGAAATTCGAAATGCAGTTGAACATTTATTAGAGATCCGTGATGAAAATGTGTGGATGTTATTCGGAACATTACCTTTCTATGCATGTAGTGATAATGAACACGATTTAGCTACACTAAAGAAATTACATGAAAGTAAAAATGTAACTGTCCGCAATGATCCAGATGGTCGTTCTCGTTTGAACGTAAATATTTTCGATGGAAATATTATCGTGACCGACTTCGGTGATGTCCCGCTTCTAGGTAATGTACAAACAAATACACTACAAGAAGCTTACGACAAATGGTGTGACTCAAAAACAGCAAAATCATTAAGTTGCCATTGTCCTGCCGTGAAATGCCTTGGACCAAACGTTCTTGTAAAAAATAGCTACTATCCAAAAGAAGATTTCTTATCAAAAACATCAAACATTATGTTATAAAGTGAAACTTTAATCAGTGGTTGTTTTGTTCATCCCCCACTGATTATTAGCCCACACCAATCGGGAGTTTACGGGCAGCAGGGCCTCCCACCTAACTTCTTTGCTCCAGCCGAATTTTGAGGTGGGAGTTTTACTGCCCGCAAATAGCGGGATAAATAAAAAACGTCAGCTTATAGGCTGACGTTTTTTATTTCATTGTGCATGCGATGAAGAAACAAATTTAAAAAATAAATGATCATGAATTGGAATAGCGGCTCCGATTCCTTGAGATGTAATATTTTTCACGACAAGCTTTTTTTGATTCCCTTTTAACACAAGGTAGACTTCTCCAAATGTTACTTTTCCTTTTTCATTTACTGCTGGTGTATACGCATATAAATATCCAAGTTGACTTGGACTAATATTATAAACACGCTCATGTCCGGTACCATAACCAATGGTTGTTTTAAATGAAAGTGGCAATTGTACTTTTTCAAGCGCTTTTAGAAGCATCATTTTTTTCACATCTGTAGTATCTTTCATATCTGCTGTTAAATCACCTTCGATTGTCTTTTGGGTTTCTTGCTTATAGCGAAGTGGGTATAAGCGATCCCCTCCGCGATTATCATATACATTTCGATTTACTTGCTTATATTCCCAATTAATCGATGTGTCTATTGACTCATAATTTAATGCCCATTGTCCTAAATAAATTTTCGCTCGGTACCCTACTGCAAGCGGTGCATTCGAAATTGTCGTTTCATTAAACATTCGAATTAAATCTGGGTTTTCAATTTTAATATTTGCTGTTTTCAATAGTTCTTGCGCAAACTTACTTGGCTGTAAACGCGGTAAATCTTGTGCGTCATTTGGAAATGTATTATCCTTTGAAATATTTAAAACAGATGAAGGCATTTTTACTTCTACCGTTGTCTTTGCAAAACTACTGTTAGGAAATAATAAAATAAACGAGACCATGGTTGAAAGACATATGCTGTATACTCGTTTCACCTGTCTGGCTCCTTCCTACGTAAAGGTATATAAATTACTGTATTTAGTGTTTTCCCTCTGAAGCATTGTTATCCCTATTTTTCATAATAAATAAAAACCAATTCCCATAATGACATACGCAGCTAATAAAGTGCCTCCTTCAAACCAGTTTGTATCCCCATCATTTGAAATGGCGATAGTTAAGAAAACAGCTGTAATCATAGAAACAAGTTCTGGTATTGTAAATACTAGAGGCATCTTTTGTGCAAAAAGCATCGAAAGAAGTACTAACACAGGAGCAACAAACATGGCGATTTGTAATGTAGAACCTACTGCAATTTCTACTGCGATATTTACTTTATTTTTATATGCCATAATAATCGCAGATGCATGTTCTGCTGCATTACCAACAATCGCAACGATGATAACCCCTATAAATAACTCTGACCAGCCAAATGACTTTGCAACCGTTTCAAAAGTATGTACGAGTGCCTCTGAAACATAAGCTACCGCAATTGTTGCTATCGCTAAAACGAGTAGCGCTTTACCTTTCGACCACTCAGGCTCCTCCTCATGTACTTCTTCATCGCTCTTATGTTGATATACACCGCGGTGCGTAACTAACTTAAATAGCAATGCAGCAAGGTACATAATGATCATGATAATAGAAACACCAATACTTAATTGATACGTCTTTCCAGCATCCATCTTCATTGAAAAAATCTCTGGAATAACAAAGGCTACGACAACAGCAAATATTAATAAAGCTGAATTATGTCTTGCATCATAAACATTGAAACTTTGTCTTTTATACTTAAGGCCACCTATAAAGAAGGATAACCCTCCTACCAGTAATAAGTTTCCAAGTACAGAACCAGTTAAGGAAGCTAAAACAACTTCTGTTAATCCTGCCTGGAGTGCAAAAATTGAAATGATAAGTTCCACGGCATTACCGAAAGTTGCATTTAATAAACCACCTATCCGAGGCCCAGAAACAATTGCTAAACTTTCTGTCGCCCTCCCCATAAAACCAGCTAATGCAATAATAGTAATGCAGTATACAGCAAACATAATAGTTTGTGGCCAATGAAGTGTTTTTCCGATTACAGAAAGTGGTACACCTATAAGCGCTACTATGAGAAATATTTTATTAAACATGCTTTTCATCCTTCCATCGTATGTATTTCTCCTCGATATTATTATTATTCATCTCCTAACTTGTCCGATTTCATCACAATTACGTTTAAAAAATCGGATTGA
The DNA here is from genome assembly GCF_003264175.1 of Bacillus sp. SRB_331. Lineage (NCBI taxonomy): Bacteria > Bacillati > Bacillota > Bacilli > Caryophanales > Bacillaceae > Bacillus > Bacillus sp. SRB_331. The sequence continues at coordinate 56,748 of NZ_NADV01000028.1, forward strand.
AGAAAACAGTATGAAAGATATTTAAATTATCTTGTCCAGACAGAAAAAATTATGAATTATGAAAAGAGGCTAAAAATATGCACTTAAAAGAAAAAATCGCAACTATTATTCAAGGTCAACGCACTGGTGTATTATCTACTGTACGTAACGATAAGCCACATAGCGCCTTTATGATGTTTTTCCACGAAGATTTTGTACTATATGTTGCAACAGATCGAAATTCAAAAAAGATAACAGATATCGAAAAAAATCCCAATGTACATGTACTACTTGGACGTGAAGGAAAGAAATTAGATGAAGATTACATTGAAGTTGAAGGTATCGCTTCCATCGAAGAAGATCAAACATTAAAAAACAAATTTTGGACTAATAGCTTAAAACGCTGGTTACTCGGTGCGGAAGACCCTAATTACGTACTAATAAAAATCAATCCCGATACAATTTATTACATCGATAGTGCTGGTACGACCGAGCCCGAGTTTTTACGACTATAAAATAAAAACAAGCCCCCTTAGGTGGGCTTGTTTTGTCGAAAGGTTCTTCTGAAAAAAACAATAAAATAGGTGGAACTTTCTAAAGATTCTGTTATATAATAGCAGTAACTTAAATAAACTGTATTAAAACAGATTGAGGGGAGAAATTAAAATTGATGAAAAGAGAAGAACGAAAAAACATGATTGAGTTTATTGAAAAGAAAAAAGGGATTGAACGTGACGAATTATTATTTATGACAGACGATGAAGTAGAGCATATTTATAATGTGACGTACTTTTTATATGAAGAAATAGCAGAGTAGTATAATAAACCCCCACCTTATTAAAAATATAGGGCGGGGGTTTATTTCGTTTTTTATACATGAGAATGATTTTTATGTATAATAATGTAAGATTGGAGGAGTTTCACTATGAGTTCATGGCTATTATTCGCACTATTATCAGCAATTGCTGCTGCCCTCGTATCTATTTTCGGAAAGATTGGCTTAGATGGAATCGATGCCAACGTCGCAACAACGGTTCGCTCTATTATTATGGCATTATTTATGGTAGGAGTTATTATTATACAAGGTAAATTTCAAAATATCGGTGATGTCCTCCTAAATAAAAAAGCACTGCTATTTATCACATTAAGTGGAATCGCTGGTGCTTCGTCATGGCTATTTTATTTTCTTGCGTTAAAAACAGGAAAAGTTTCACAAGTAGCACCTATCGATAAATTAAGTGTAGTATTTGCCATTATTCTCGCGATGATTATATTAGGTGAAAAGTTAAACTTTATGACCGGTATTGGTGTAGTCTTTATTACAGCTGGTGTATTATTTATTGCTTTCAGCTAAAAAAACCGCTATTATTAGCGGTTTTTTCTTTTCCTTATGTAAATCCACACAATCAATATTACAATTGCCGAAACTAATAAAATCCATATTCCATAATGATGTAAACTATATTCAACAAAGCGCCACTTCTCTCCCAGTTTCCAACCTAAGCCAATAAAAACACTTATCCAAATTAGTGCACCACCGTAAGCATACAAACAAAATCGCCACAATGTTAAATTTGAAACTCCAGCAAAATATGCTGTTAAATGACGTACTCCCGGTATAAAGTAGCCAATCATTAAAAGAAATGGACCGTATTTTTCAAATAAAATATGTGTTTTTTCAATATGATGTTCCTTAATTCTAACTTTCGGACCATATTTTTTTAAAACAGGGAGCCCAAGTTTTAAACCTAATATGTAACTTAATGTAATGCCAAGCATTGCACCTGCCATTCCACTTAAAAAAGCAGCTGTTCCTGACATAACTCCTTTTGAAATGTTATATCCAATAAAAGTCAATAAAAACTCATCCGGTATAGGTAATCCAACAATCCCGCCAGCTAAAGCTATAATAATTCCAAAATATCCATAATGTGCGATTAACTCGCCAATATGTTGTTCCATTCGGAAGACACATCCTATACACGATCGTTATCCCATATTGTGCCCATTCTATCTTTAAGACAAACATGGTATACATATTCACTATACATTGTTTTTATAATGAACTCTACTTCTATTCCATTCCTTAAATAGAGATTTAATCAGTGGTTTTTTATCCATCCCCACTGATTATTAGCCTGAACCAATCGGGATTTTACGGGCAGCAGGGCTCCCACTTAACTTCCTTGCATTCGCTCAATTTTGGAGTAGGAGTCTTACTGCCTATAAATAGCGAGATAAAAAAATAAAAATTCATAGGCTTATTTTTTTGTTACAATAAAGGGAAGTTACTTTTTGCAACGGTTTAACTCTCAAGAAAAATGATATATCTAGCAAAAACATAGTTTGGTCTATATAATGCAACTTCTACCTATTAGAGTAACATGCACCCTTTTACATACAACATCATTTTTCTAAATTATACAGGGGGAACGAACATGACCATTGAAAAACAATTTATCCAAAAGATTTACTATAAAACATTTTTAACAGAAGACTCTTCCATTCCGGTAGCGGAAGTACTCGGTGAAGCATATATAAATGAATCAAAGAATGAATTCTCCAATATATCTAATGTTCGCTTTGCACAAGGTGAAGTTTATTTTCAAACTAACGACTTTGAAGCCGCTATATTCAAATGGGAGAAAGTAAATAATGAACTTGCTCTCTGGGCTATGAAGAATATTGCAGATGCTTATTTCGAATTAGATTTCTTGCCAAAAGCAGAAGAAATTTATACATCTATCCAAACAGAAGATACAACTCTTACAATGGAAGTTTCCCTACAACTTCTTTCCCTTTATATAGAGCAAAATCGTTTAGGACTAGCATTTAAGACGATTAGCGAGGCTGTTGCATTTCAACCAGACTATCCAAATATTACTGCAATCGCTCGATCGTTCTATGAAAAACAAGAAGATTGGAATAATGCTATTGAACTCGCTGTTCAAGAAGGAATTCGAACAAAATCATTACACTGGTTCGATACTTTAATCAATTATGTGAACAGAGGCTTTACTAAAAAAATTAAACCTGAGTATTTCTATGAATCTTTAAAAGCCTTATATACAATTGATCAAGTTCAATTTAAAGAGCTTGTTATCTCACTTTGGAACAGCTATGAAAATGAATCATTCCATCTCCCTTGGATTCAAACAATAAATCACCTATTCTTACATGTTGAAGTAGATGCTCATGACGATTGGAATGAAATTTCTACTCGCTATCAAGAGACGTACTTCGAATTGATTACTGGACAACATTTCATGCACGAATTACAAGGACTTGTACCAGATTTATTAACAAATTGGTTTAGTTTAATGAGAGCGGAAGATTCTTTACTTGTATCCGCAGCAGTATTAGCATGGAATGAAGTTTCACCGACAACTCTAGAATCATTACTCGTAAAAAGCGCAGGTGCCTTACTTTCAAATACATCAGCTCATGCAAATGTTGATATGGCAGACGTATCAGCATTATTTGAAACGATTGCTGTATGGGCTGAGAAGAATGATGTAGATTTAGGTCATCAATTCACACTACTTGTTCGTGAGTTATACGATTTAACTGTTACACAACTTCTAGTAGCAGGAGCTAGCGATTATGATAAATCAGCCTTTATTAACTCTATACTAGGAGAAAATATATTAAATGAGGCTATAACAACTTCAATTACATTTAAAGATGATAGTCAAACTGAAATAACTGAGCTTACAGAACTAGATATACGAAATATACCAAACTTTGACGAACTTCATAACATACTAGCGGTACCTTCTCAGTCAAAACTAGAAAGAAAATGTATTGAAGTTAAATTACCAAGTAGATTTTTACGAAAAAATAAGTTTTCATTCCTTGTCACACCTACTGTGCATGGACAACTTGACAAAAACAGCTCTCACTTTGAATACTTACAGGCAGCAGATAGTCTCATCTATGTCCTAAATTCAGCTTCACCATTACATGATGAAGAGCTCGATACATTATTATATATTCGTGAGCAAGTACCAAATTTACAAATTAAATTCGTCTTACAAACAATTGATACGAATACTAGTGAAAATATCACGAACAGCATTAAAAAGAAAATACTCGTACATTTCCCAGAAGCACACTTTTTCCCTTACTCTCCTTCACAAGAGAGTAGTGAACAGCTAGGTAACGTAACAGACTCTATTCTTTCTAACCTTACTAAGCGTAACGTGGAAAAAGAACGCATTGAAAAATTATTATGGTTTATCCAAAAAACAATTGCATACCTTGTAAATGAACGTGTGGAATTAGAAAATACGTTAGTGAAATCCGTTCGCTGGAATAAACATATTTTAGTAAAACTTGATGGTTTTATTAATAATCTTACTGCCATTCAAAAAGATAAAATTCGTTCTATTACAGAATCTTATCTCTTAACGAAAGAAGAGATTACGCAGGATATACATTCTCAAATTCCTGAATTGTTGCAGAGTTGCTCTGACCTCGTTCAAGAAGATAGTGATTTCAAACTGGTCCATGAAGAACTCAATGTAGCAATGAATGAAAGAATTCAAAAACATGTACAGCAAGTGCTTCTTCCTAAATTTACTGGGTCTATTCAAGAATGGATTGAAACTGCTCATAATGAATTCATTCAAGCTCAAGCTTATTTAGATGAAATGAGCGATACCTTTAATAAACTCTATGAGGAAGAGCGTATTAAACTTCCTTGTGATTTCAAATTACTAGATGACTGGGATAGAGATGTTGCAAGAATGACGAATAGAATTACAGTAGCTAACATCAATATTTTATTACGCTTTACACCGACACAATTTTTCTTAAAGAGTGCAGGGAAATTATTCGGTAATATGCAAAAAAATCAATCTATGCTATCAAATAAATATAAACAATATATTGAAACAGAAGATTATACAGAAGTTGCTCAGATGATTTCAAAACAATTCTTCCTTCAATTTGAAGTATTTGAAGGTGCGCTAGAACGGGATATCATGATGTTCTTTAAAGACCCTCTTAGCATATTGAAACAAACCGTAGAAGCGGCCCAACTTGAAATACAAGAAGATGAGCAAACATTAACAAAGCTAAGAACAAACCCAGAAACTTATCATGATCCTTTAACACTCTTTAAATTGCAATTGTTACAACGAAAATTCATGTTAAATATCGATCAAAACAATGAAAATATTGCTTCACAAGAAACAATAAAGTGAAACTTTAATCAGTGGGGGTTTTTGTTCATCCCCCACTGATTATTAGTTGAACCAATCGGGCGTTTACGGGCAGTTGATCTCCCACCTAGCTTCTTTGCTCCACCTGAATTTTGAGGTGGGAGTTTTACTGCCCACAAATAGCGGGATAAATAAAACACCAACTGTTTAAATAAGAAAAACCAAGCAACTAATTCGCTTGGTTTTTCTTATTTTTAATCTACAATTTTCACATGTTCAAATGGATAATATATCGCCATGAACTTTCCTAATACTTCTGTTCTATCAATGAGCCCTAAGCCGTTCCTACTATCCCTACTAACTAAACGATTATCTCCCATCACAAAAATTTTATTTTTAGGAATTGTAATCGGTCCAAAATCTTCAGTTAAATTGATAAGTAATTTTTCTGCCTGTTTTTTATTATTCTTTAAATACTCTTCATTTTTCACTTGATGATTAACATATAATTGATCATTCTTCATCTCAATTACATCTCCTGGTAATCCAATAACTCTCTTAACATAGAAATTATCTGTCTTCACGACAATAATATCCTCTCTCTCATAACTTTCAAATCTCTTTGCAAGTTTATTAATAATTACTTTATCTCCATCTTGTAACGTCGGCCTCATCGATGCTCCTTTTACAGTCGTAGGGAAAAACAAAAAGATTTTTGCCAAAAACACTAATAAACATGCAATTGCAATTATTTCAAAGAATTCACGCAAACATTTTTTCTTTTGCATCATTCCACCATCTCATCATCTTTTTATTTTTATTATAAGTACTCCGGCTGGTTAATTTCCACAAAATTCTGAATTATAACATTAGAATATTACAAATATAAAAATAACAATCCCTATAAATTCACTATTTTTATATACTATGTTTTCCATCTATCAAACAGGACTTTTCCTATGAAATTTATGCTTAGAAAGTATAAGATACTGCACAAATTAAACAAACAAATATAATAGCATAGCAATAAAAAAGATACTCTCAAAATAGTCTATCAACTATTTTTGAGAGTATCTTTTTATAATCCTACATATACAATACACATCTGCGCTGCGACATATGTAAACCAAATCCAAAGCGGTTCATACTTCAGTTTGCGCCCTCCGATATCTGTCACGCCGATAATAAAATCAGAAATCACAAACAGTAAACCACCAAGTGCTGGTATCCACCATATTCCTATATTCTCGTAATATAAGGCGAATGCAAAACATGCCATTCCTCCAACCCACAAACCGTAAATTAGAGCGCCTATTGTAAAAAGTTTGTCTTGTTTTTCATTTCGAATAAAGAAAAACCACCCTATAATTAGAAAGAGTCCGTATACGAATAAACCGATCCAAAAACCATTCCATGAAATACCTGTTTGTAAAAATGCTTTCACATAGAAACAATGTGCAAGAGCGAAAGTAACCATTCCTCCAATTAATCGATGACCAATTGGAATTAATCCTGCCATAAATAAATCCCCTACAGTTGATAAAGTCATACCGAGTGCAACCCACGTACTGTACTCAGCCGATGGATCTTGTAACCATATCCAAATTGCACTTCCTGTTAAAGAAAAACTAAGAATAAGACGAACTGCTAAAGGTAACGGCATATTATTTCTCGTTCTCTTCGTCTGTCCTATTGCATAAATTGCTCCCATTAAAAAAAGAATAATTTGCCCGACTAACACAATGTAAAGTACATTCATAATATGTTCTCCTCAATAAATGCTTTATTCTATCTTTTTTCGTTACATATATCACATTCTCCTTTTTCTATGTAAAAAAAGAAGAACAATACTGTTCTTCCATTTTAATCGTTTTTCTGTTCTCTATGCTACTTGTTTTTCTTGCTCAACTTTCTTTTTAACCGGGTTACGATTTACTACAATAATTCCCGCTGCGACACATGCTAAACCAAATAGTACAAAGGAATGGATTGCTTCCCCTAAAATTAGACTTGATACTAGCACACCAAACACTGGTATAAAGAACATATACATCGAGACTTTCCCTACTTTGTTATACTTCATAATTGTATTCCATATACAGAATCCGGCTGCTGATAAGAACGATAAATATATGAGCATAAGTATCGCATGTAGATTAAATGTGAATGGCATCATTCCAACTTGAAATGCACCTATACATAGCAACCCAATTGATCCGAAAATCATCTGATATGCTGTCATATACCCAATATCTAATGTTTTACTACCTTCTTTCGCTAATATGTTTCCATACGAATACATCATGGCTGCCCCAAGAAGTAATAAGCTACCTATTCCAAAATGAAATGATAAACTTCCATCACTCGGTACATTCACTAAAATCACACCGCAAAAACCGATAGCTACTCCAATTACTTTTCGCCTATTTAGAGCATCATCTTTATATAAAAAGTGTGCGAGTAAAATTTGAAAGAATGATGATGTTCCTGAAATAATCGCTCCTTCAATTCCTGAGCTGTAACTCATTCCAATATAAAAACATATATATTGAAGAAAAGTTTGAAACAAGCCAATTTGAACTAACTGCTTTCCTGTTCCTTTTTTGAACTTCATATCTTTTCCTAACGCTTTAAAAAATAATAAGAGCATTACACCAGATAAGAAAAAGCGATAGCCAGCAAATAATATTTGTTCCCCGACTTCTTGTGGCTGAATTCCAAGTTCAGCATAGCTTAATTTAATAAAGGGAAATGCGCTTCCCCATAAAAATGTTGCTACTATTGCAGCAATAAACACGCCAATCGGATGGGTAAAAAATTTCTCTGTCTTCAACTTGATGTCTTCCTTTCCGACCTTTTTATGAACAATATTCATATATACCAAAGGAAATGCGAAAACACAAGTTTTCAGTTTATCCCGCTATTCGCCGGGCAGTAAAAGCCCGATTGGCGAGGGCTAATAATCAGCGTGGGATGAACAAAACCCCCACTAATTAAAGTTTCACTTTATACTAAAACAAAAACATATCATCTAAGAAAAACATATGCTATACTATAGAATAATTACAATATAATAACTATTAAAATCAGATTCAACAGAAATGCTGCTATCCATTATGGATGGCAGCTTTCGTCGTTTTATAGGGGTTTCGATTTTGATTCTTTTTCTCAATAAGAATTCGGAAGGAGCGAGTATTAATGAACGCAGAAGTAAAAACATTACAAGCACAAAAAGATATTTCTAATCCCTCTTTATGGGATACATTAAAGAAACATTATGAACTTATATTTGCAATCGCATCTGGTATTTTTATTTTAGCTGGTTGGTTATTCACAAAAAATGATGCAATAAGTGCAGGTATTACTTTATATATCCTTGCTTATGTAATTGGAGGATTTGCAAAAGCGAAAGAAGGTATTGAAGACACAATTGAAGAGAAAGAGCTAAATGTTGAAATGCTCATGATTTTTGCAGCTATCGGTGCCGCAGTTATTGGTTACTGGGCAGAGGGTGCTATTTTAATCTTCATCTTTGCATTAAGCGGAGCAATGGAATCTTATACATTAAGTAAAAGCCAAAAAGAAATTTCAGCGCTCCTTGATCTACAACCTGAAGAAGCATTACGTATTTCAAATGGAATTGAGGAACGTGTTCCAGTTGAACAATTACAAATTAACGATATTATTTTAATTAAGCCAGGTGAGCGTGTTCCTGCTGATGGCACAATTCATACTGGTGAAACAAATATTGATGAAGCTGCTATTACAGGAGAACCCATTCCGAATGAGAAAAAATTCGGCGATGAAGTATTTGCCGGCACTGTAAATTTACGTGGTGCTATTGAAGTTAAAATTACGAAGCCGAGCGATCAAACATTATTCCAAAAGATCATTCGTCTCGTTCAAAGTGCACAAAGCGAAAAATCCCCATCACAACTATTCATCGAAAAATTTGAAGGAACATACGTAAAAGGTGTACTACTTGTTGTTGCGCTTATGATGTTTGTTCCTCATTTCTTACTTGATTGGAGTTGGAATGAAACGTTTTATCGCGCGATGATTTTACTTGTAGTCGCTTCTCCTTGTGCTCTAGTTGCAGCCATTACACCGGCAACTTTATCAGCAATTTCAAACGGAGCGAGAAACGGTATTCTCTTTAAAGGTGGTATTCATTTAGAACGTCTAGCTTCAGTAAAGGCGATTGCCTTTGATAAAACAGGAACATTAACACAAGGAAAACCTACTGTAACAGATGTATATGTTCGAGAAGGCATAGCAGAAAGTGAAGTACTTTCTATTACAGCAGCGATTGAAAGTCACTCTACACATCCTTTAGCAGAAGCGATTGTTAAATATGCAAAACATGCTTACGACATTACGATAAAAAAACCAGAAAACGTTGAAGATGTAACTGGTTTTGGATTAAAAGGAATATTAGAAAACAAATCTTATAAAATTGGTAAAGCTGATTTTATTGGAGAAGAAACAAAGACATTTCATAATGGCATTTCTGCTTCACTTGAAAAAGAGGGGAAAACTGTCGTTTATATTAGTGATGAGGATGGTATTCTTGGACTGATCGCTTTAAAAGATACCCTTCGCCAAGAAACGATAGCGGCTATTCGTGATTTGCAAAGCATTGGTGTCGAAGCAATCATGATTACTGGTGATAATGAAGAAACAGCAAAAGCAATTGCCAATGAAAGTAATATAAAAGAATATTACGCATCATGTTTACCGGAAACAAAAGTTGAAACGATAAAGCAGTTAAAAGAAAAGTACGGCATAGTCGCCATGGTTGGAGATGGTATAAACGATGCACCTGCACTCGCTACTTCTAGTATTGGTGTTGCAATGGGTGAAGGAACAGACGTAGCATTAGAGACTGCAGACGTTGTTCTTATGAAAAACGAATTATCTCGTCTCTCTCAAGCAATCCGTTTATCAAAACGAATGAACCGTATTGTGAAGCAAAACGTTATCTTCTCTTTAGCTGTCATTGCAATGCTGATTTGTTCTAATTTCTTGCAGTTTTTAGCTCTTCCATTCGGTGTTATTGGACATGAAGGAAGTACCATTCTTGTAATCTTGAATGGCTTACGATTATTAAAAGGAAATAAGTAACGGGTCCCTGATAAAGGACCCGTTTTTTTAATGGTAGCTATTGTGACCGTTCGCACTACTGCTCGTTTTATGCTTTGGATGCGAACTGCTCTTTTGTTTATTATTACTTTTATTATTGTGGTTCTTTTTATTATTACTCATGAAATATCCCCCCTGTTCCCTTTTATTATGGAACAAGAGCTCATTTTTCATTACGGGAATTATTGTCACCCGTTCTATAATGATGGAGTAAGCCATTAATTTCACCGCCAAGTAAAATTACCCACCCAGTTAAGTAAAACCATAACATTAAAATAATGATACCACCGAGACCACCATATGTATTAGCGTAATTCGCAAACTTATCTACATAATAAGCAAATGAGTACGATACCACAATCCATCCTACAGTAGCAAATACTGCTCCTGAAATAACTTCTCTTCTTTTTAACTTGCGATCTGGTGCAAACGTATATAAAAAACTAAACAAGGCAAATAGCACGAAGAAACTCGCGACTAACCGTGTAATACTCCACACGTAAGAAAAACTATCCGATAAACCAATTGCTTTAAACACAGCTGCTCCAATCACTTGTCCGAACACTGGAACAATTAGTGCAAACACAATCATAAAAATAATAGCTAATGTAAACACAATTGATAACGCTCTTGTTTTAATAAAAGAACGTGTTTCTGTTACATCATAAGCACGGTTAAAAGCGTTCATAACCGCATTCACCCCGTTTGAAGCAAACCATAACATCGATAGTAAACCGAATGATAATAAACCACCATTTTGTTCGTTTACAACTTTATCTACGTTTACTTCAATTAAGTTCATTGCATCTTCCGGTACGTACGGTTCTAATAAATTGAGCACACTTTCTGTTTGAAGGTCGATAAAGCCAAGAAGAGTAATTAAGAAAACAAGCCCAGGAAAAATCGCAAGCAAGAAGAAATAAGCGAGCTGTGCTGCCAAGCCCGCTACATCATCGCGCATCGTCCGGTCATATAAATCTTTCCCAAACGAAAACGTACGATTTCTTCTCACTTTTTCTAAAATTTTTCTCATATATGTTTAAACGCTTTTCTTCTCTTCTTTATCTTGCTTTAACTCAATGTACGCTTCAGTTTTTTTTTCCTCTGCATTTGAGTCTTTCATAAATAATTCACGTGCTTCTTTCATACCGCCATCTTCAGCAACTACCGGCTCTTCTTCTGCTTTAAGCTCATCTACCTTTGGAGATACAGCTTGAATTTCAATCGTTTCTGGCTTTTCTTCTCGCTCAACTTTTTTCTTACTAAAAATTTCTTTCGTTTCTTTTAACGTCTCTACAACAGACGGTGTCAATTTTTTGATTTCTGCTACTTTCGCTTTCACTACATTTAAATCAGCAAGTTCGCGTCCTTTATCTGTAACAGTTTGCACTCTTTCTTTTATCTTCGCATTTTCACCAATTTCAATCATCTTTGTTTTTGCTTTTTCTGCCGTATTTTTTACTTTTTCACGGTTTTCTTTCTTTAACATAGATACAGCTACACCTGCAGCTACACCAATCGCAATGTTTCGAGCAATATTATTTTTCTTTGCCATATTCCTTCACCCTTTCATTTCTTATATTAGAAAGTATTACTTTCTAAGTTTCCTCATATTCCTTGTTCATTTCGAATGAAAGCTAATAGCTTTGCACACCCTTCTGTTACAAGGTCATACACTTCTTGAAAGTTCCCTGTATAGTAAGGGTCAGGAACGTCTGTCCAGCCACCGTCTGGAACAAAATCGGACAGCCTACCAATATAGCCTCCAGTTTTACCAAAACTTTTTAAATCTGCTATATTCTTGTTGTCCATGGCAATAATATAATCAAACTTTGTTAAGTCTTCTTTTTCTACTTTCCTTGCTTTAATTCCTTCAAAAGCGACTTCATTTTCTTTTAAAATTTTTTGTGTTCCTTTATGTGGTGGATGACCAATATGCCAATCTCCAGTTCCTGCAGAATCAATGACAATTTTCTCTTCGAGTCCCTCTTTTACGACAAGGTCTTGAAAAATCGCTTCTGCCATTGGAGAACGACAAATGTTCCCAAGACAAACAAACAATACTCGGACCATATTTTTGTTTCTTCCCTTCTTGGTGCATTTCTTACCATATACTTATATAGTATAAACAACCAATTATTAATTATAAAGGAAATCCCTACTAATTTAATAGGATTGAAAAGTTTCATTAACGAAAATGATAAAAAAATGTTAAGATAACCTTATGTTATTTTAAAGGGGGACACTTCGGTGGATTTATCCGTAAAATCAGAAGCAAACGTTGAATATATGGTAGAAGCTATTAAAGAAAAATTACGCATGGTTAATGCTGGAGCAATGAGAGCTGCTAGTTTTAACGAAGAGATGTACGAGGACTTACGTGACATTTATGAGCACGTTATGAAACGTGAAACATTCAGTATTAGTGAAATGCAAGCTATTACAGAAGAGTTAGGTACATTAATTAAAAAATAACCAAGAGCCTCATAAATAGAGGCTCTTTTAATTTCAACAAATTCATGACAACTCCCCTCTTTTCCTCATCACATTCTAAAATACTGTACAATGAAAGTAGAACCTCACCTTAGATTTTTTCTCCATACATACTACTCTAAAAAAATTGCCACACTACCATTGCTAACTGTTTTTACTGGAGGTGCTTACTTATGAGCAATTGGTACAGTAAGACGAAAAATCAAACATTAATCGACCTAGAAACAAATGAACAACACGGTTTAACAGATAAAATCGTAAATGAACGTTTAAAGCAATATGGTTATAATGAATTAGCTACCAAACAAAAACGTACTTTATGGCAGCGCGTTTTCGCCCAAATTAATGACGTCCTCGTATATGTCCTTATTATTGCTGCCCTTATTTCCGCCTTTGTAGGTGAATGGGCCGATGCAAGTATTATCGCGCTCGTTGTAGTTTTAAATGCTGTTATCGGTGTCATCCAAGAATCAAAAGCAGAACAGGCTTTAGAAGCATTGAAAAAGATGGCAACACCTAAAGCTATCGTAAAGCGAGATGATGAACTAAAGGAAATTCCATCTGAGCATGTCGTTCCAGGTGATATCGTTATGCTCGATGCCGGGCGGTATATCCCCTGCGATTTACGCCTTATCGAAACTGCGAATTTAAAAATTGAAGAATCTGCTCTAACTGGTGAATCTGTCCCTGTCGATAAAGATGCAGTCTACCACCCTTCCATGCAAAGTGATGAGCAAGTACCATTAGGTGATCAAAAAAACATGGCCTTTATGTCGACGTTAGTAACATACGGACGTGGCGTCGGTGTTGCTGTTGAAACTGGGATGCATTCACAAATTGGCAAGATCGCTACCCTTTTACATGAAGCAGACGATGATATGACACCACTTCAAAAAAGCTTAGCACAAGTAGGAAAATATTTAGGATTTGTCGCTGTAGCTATTTGCACTACTATGTTTCTCATCGGTTTTTTACAGGGCCGGGATACGTTAGAAATGTTTATGACCGCAATTAGTTTAGCTGTTGCAGCCATTCCAGAAGGCTTACCAGCTATCGTTTCCATCGTTCTTGCAATTGGTGTTCAGCGTATGATTAAACAAAACGTTATCATTCGTAAACTACCAGCTGTTGAAGCTCTCGGTTCTGTCACAATTATTTGTTCAGATAAAACAGGTACATTAACTCAAAATAAAATGACCGTTACTCACTTTTATAGTGATCGCACATACGACCAACTAAAAAATTTGAATGTAAATAATGATGCACACCGTCTATTATTAGAAAATATGGTTTTATGCAACGATGCCTCTTACGGTACCGACTCACAAACAGGGGATCCTACAGAAATTGCCCTTCTTGTTGCCGGAAGCTCTTTTAACATTCAAAAAGATCATTTAGAAAATAAACATGAACGTGTTAACGAATTGCCTTTCGATTCTGATCGTAAAATGATGTCAACTGTACATACGTACGATGAAGGCTACTATAGCATGACGAAAGGTGCTATTGATAAACTTTTACCTCACTGTACCCATATCTTTATAAATAATAAACTTGAGGTCCTAAAAGATTCTGATAAAAATCAAATATTAGAAGCTGCCGGGTCAATGTCGCAAGAAGCCTTAAGAGTACTCTCATTCGCATATAAACGATACGATTTAAACGATATGGATATAAATCATCTCGAAGAAAATCTCATCTTTATCGGTCTTGTCGGTATGATTGATCCACCACGTACAGAAGTAAAAGATTCAATTACAGAATGTAAAAAGGCTGGTATTCGCACAGTTATGATTACGGGTGATCATAAGGATACCGCCTTTGCAATTGCCAAAGAACTTGGCATTGCTGAAGAAATATCTGAAATTATGATTGGAACTGAATTAGATACCATTTCAGATACAGAACTAGCAAGTAAAATTAATCACTTAAATGTATTCGCTAGGGTCTCTCCAGAACATAAAGTGAAGATTATAAAAGCATTACGTGCTAAAGGAAATATCGTTTCCATGACTGGTGACGGTGTAAATGATGCTCCATCTTTAAAACAAGCAGACGTTGGAGTAGCAATGGGAATTACAGGAACAGATGTCGCAAAAGGCGCAGCAGATGTAGTTTTAACAGATGATAACTTCTCATCTATTGTGAAAGCTGTTGAAGAAGGAAGAAATATTTATCGTAATATTAAAAAGTCTATTCTCTTCCTACTTTCTTGTAACTTCGGCGAAATTATAGCTCTCTTTTTAGCTATTTTACTTGGCTGGGCAACACCACTACGCCCTATTCACATTTTGTGGGTAAATTTAATTACAGATACACTGCCTGCATTATCACTCGGTGTTGATCCTGAAGATCCAGATGTGATGAAGGAAAAACCACGACATGCGAAAGAAAGCTTATTTAGCGGCAGCGTTCCTTTTCTTATTTTCAATGGGGTTGTAATTGGACTTCTTACTTTAACAGCCTTTATCGTTGGGGCAAAGCTCTATACAGGAGATACAAATTTATTTCCTCTCTTCCCAGAGCAAATTGATGAAGACGCGCTATTACACGCTCAAACGATGGCATTTGTCGTTCTTAGTTTCTCTCAACTCGTTCATTCATCTAACTTACGTTCAAGAACGAAATCAATTTTTTCAATTGGGATATTTACAAATAAATATTTAGTCTTCTCACTTCTAATCGGTGTTCTTATGCAAGTGTGTATCATCTCCATCCCACCTCTTGCCAATATATTTGGTGTGCATGCATTAACAATGCGAGATTGGGGATTTGTTCTCTTGTTAAGTATCATTCCGCTTGTTGTGAATGAAATCATTAAATTAGTTAAGAGAAACTAAAAGGCAATGAGGACTGTTCCTCATTGCCTTTTCTTTATCCTTGTAATTCTTTTTTGATGTTCTCTGTTAATGTAGCCATGCGCTTGCGGCTTTCTTCACGCTCACGTTTATTTTGCTCTTCAATTTGTTGTGTTTCTTGCATACCTCTTGAAATAATGTTCCAAGTTTCCTCAAGTGTTTCCATCTTAATACTAGAAGAACCTGATAATCTCGCTACTTCCACACTTTGAGTTGCGATATTTTGTGCATTTTTCTTAAGTAATTCATTTGTACGGCGATCAAGTTCAGCCATAGAGTCCGCAACAAGCTTTTGACGTTTCGCATTTACCGCTTGAATGATACCATTTTTAAAGATAGGAATCGTTGTAATAAATGCCGTATTGATTTTACCGATTAATTTATTGTTACCGCGTTGAATCATACGAATTTGTGGTGCTGTTAATAGAGCAACCATACGTGCTTTTTCTAAATCATCAATACGCTGTTCTAAAATTTCAACAGAGTTTTTAAGCGATTCTAATTCAATACCCGCTAACTGATCATTATTACGTATGCGCTCTTCGTACATCGGAACTAACTCTGTATTTAAACGCTCTAATAACATTTCCCCTGCTACTACGTATTTTTCTAAGTCTAAATAATACTTTAAGTTTTGCTCATATAAACCATCTAACGTACCAATTGATTTTTTCATTTCATCTTGATACTTCGTAATTTCTACGTATACTTTATCCATTTCGCGACCCATCGTCTGATACTTACTAAAGATTTGTTCAATCATTTTATCTGCTTTTTTGAACATACGTGAGAAGAAACCACTTTTCTCTTCCGCAAAGTCTTTACTATCAAATCTGTCCATAATTTTACCAAGCTGTTTTAATAATTCACCAGAGTCTTCTACTTTCGATAAAGACATTGTATGTAAAATTTGATCAGCGAAACGTGAAATTTCCATAGAAGGTTCTTTTCCGAGTTCAATTAATTCTAATTGATCTTTAATGTCTACTGCGTTATAAATACGTTGCACTTCTGCATCTTGTCTAAGTTGCAAGCGAACATCTTGTGCGGTTTGCTCATTCAATTCTGTTTTCGAATCTAGTACGACTGGGTTATTCATATGGTATTCTCCCTTTCCTTATAAAAATGGACGAAATAGTCCTTTTATTGTTTGTGATAAATTTTTATAGGCTGATGAACCATGAAATTCAAGATCGAAATTAACTTCTTCAAGCCAATGTGAATCAAATGCTCCTGATTGAATATACGGTTCAATATCGTTTCTCCCCGTTGGATTAAAGTGGAATACATCTACTCCAATTTGATTTAAAAATAGTAATAACACAGCATCAGAACGACTTAATTCTCCGCTCTTCTCATTATTAAATATAACAATTTTCGGTACTTCTTGCGAATAATCAAATTTCTCAAGCTGCTCTAAAATGTTCGGTGGTATTTGAGAGAGTTGTGCGAAAACATACAGTGCTACATCTTGTTTCGTCTCTTTCGCAATTGGTTTACACATTTCACTTTCGCACGTATGGATGATTGCTTCTGCAATACCATGTTGTAACCCTTCTGGTAAACGCTTATGCGGCCACCAATGGCTGTTCATAATTAAATCCGGATGTAACTTTCCCACGCGGTCCAATGCATCTCGATAATGATATTGGAAATTCGCTTTTTGTTCTTTCGTAAACGGGAATGTATTAATTAATAAACTGTTATCAAATGATGTGACAGCCTTTAATCGCTGAAAATATTCTTTATCATTCTTTGAAACGCCTGATATTTTTGCAAATAAAGAAGGAATATAAATATGCTTATTTTCAACAAAGAATGTTGGACGTACAAATGCCTTTTCTTTCGTAATTAAAAAGAGTTCATCGTACGTCGTTTTGAGCGTACGGGCTACAGGTGTATACGAACGGAATTGCCACGGTTTGTATAATAATGAATTATCGTGGTGAAGTACTTGCTCGATTTCTTTTGAAGCTTGATAAGCTACTGTTGCGACGCGTTCACGACGCCGATCAGGAAATGGTTCCAATGAAATACGTCCTGAATGAGATACGACAAAGGTCTTTCCTTCCTCATCTACACTCTCAAATCCATCTTTTCCTTCTGGGTGATAATAAAGCACATCACAGCCGAGCATAATAAGAAAGTATAAGAAATATATACGACTCTCCGTCGCATCACCGTACCAAACGATACGTGGCATTTGTTTCTTATAATTAATCGTAGAGAACCACTTCGCTACGTAATTTTCACTTAATTTAATCATATCGATTAAGAAACGCCGGAATCCTTCTGTTTTTAAAGATTGATTATGTTGTTTCTCATACAATTTCAATACAGAAATAAACGTCGTATGTATATAATGCTGTAAATCAGGATTGTCTACTTGCGGTAATAGTTGTTTTCCAGACAAATGTGCTACAAGCCTATTTACTGTAAGTCCATTCGGCGCTTCTTGATGTAATGCAAAAACTTCTTGAATATGGCGCAGTTTTTCGGGATCAATCACCTTATTTAAATTTTGTTCATGCAAAACTTCGATTCCTTTTGCTTCACTATAATCAAATAGTTCATTGAAATATTCATCTACATCATTCGGAACACCAAGAATGCGACTTGCTATATAACTAAATTTCATCTCATTCTCTGTCAGTTCATATTGTGGGCGTTTTTCTAAAAGCGCTTCAAATTGCTTTAAATCTGATTCTTCTTTTAATGCACATGGTTGAAGTGTAAAACGTGAAAACACAACAGTTCACCTCCAAAAACATTTACGTTTTTTATAAAGTCTCTCTTCTATTATAAACTATTTTTAGTTATAAAAAATGGGCGCTCGCATAACGAGCAAACCCATTTCAATTATTTATGTTCATTTTTAGTAGCTGCAACTTCTTCTTTAGCTTGTCCAGAATTCTTCATGTAGTGAAGTATAAATGTTGCTCCAAACGCTATAACTAAAATAATAAAGAACAGCGTATGACTTACTTCAATATGAATGACAGACAGTAGCATTTTTGCTGCAATAATTAAGATTAAAATATATGCTGTCGTTTCAAGTTCTGGAATACGCTCTAATAATTTTAAGAATACGCCAGCAATACCGCGCATCATTAAAATACCGAGCATTCCACCTAATAGTAAAATCCAAACTTCATTCGATACACCAAATGCAGCAAGTACACTATCTACAGAGAATGCGATATCCATTAATTCAACCATCGCAACCGTCCCCCAGAAAACACCGAACATTCTGAAGATAATACTATTTTGGTTCATACCATGGGCTTCTTCTTCTTCTGAAGTGCCTTTTCTTTTATCAATGAAATATTTAATTGACAGCCAAGCTAAGTAAAGCGCACCTAACACTTTTACCCATGCCAATTTAATTAAGAACATTCCGATTCCAATTGCAATAAAACGGAATACATAAGCTCCAATAAGTCCATAGAATAATGCTTTTTTTCGTTTTTCTTCTGGAAGATGTTTTACCATTACCGCTAACACAAGTGCATTGTCAGCAGATAATAACCCTTCAAGTACAACAAGTGTACCTATTAACCCCCAAGATACTGGATCTTGTAACACTTTAATCCACATGTCCAAGTCGAAAAACTGAGCATACGTATCAAGGATTCCTTGCAAAATACTCATCTTACCTTTATCCCCTATTCTTTGCTAGATTTATAGAAAGGTCAAAAAAAGGAAACGAATACCGTTTCCCTTCTTATGCATCCAAGCCATACGCTTTTACAAGCGCACCTAATCCACCTTGGAATCCGCTTCCTACTGCACTAAACTTCCACTGTCCATTATGACGATATAATTCACAAAAGACAACTGCTGTTTCAATGGAGAAATCTTCCCCTAAATCAAAACGAAGAACTTCTTCGTTTGTTTCTTCATTTGCTAAACGAACGAATGCATTTGCAACCTGTCCAAAGTTTTGATTACGGCCTTCACCATCATAAATTGTAACTGTAATAGCAATTTTATGAACATCTGCTGGAACCTTTTTCAAATCGACAACAAGTTGCTCATCATCACCGTCACCTTCACCTGTACGGTTATCTCCTGTATGTAAAACTGATTCACAAGGAGACTGTAAATTATTATAGAAAATAAAATCAGTTTCCTTCGTACATTTCCCGTTCGCATCTAATAAAAAGGCAGATGCATCTAAATCGAAATCAGATCCACCATCATAAGATTTAATATCCCATCCAAGACCAATTACTGCTCTTGATAAACCTGGGCTTGTTTTAGCTAAATCAATTTTCTGTCCTTTTTGCAATTGAATAACCATATATATTCACCTCTATATTTTAATTTTTAAAAATATATCCATCAGTAAATACGCGTTTCACTGATGGATATATAAATCTATTACTCTACATCTAAACCAAAGTTATTACATAGAGAACCTAATCCACCTTGGAATCCACTTCCGATTGCATTGAATTTCCATTCACCTGCGTGACGGTATAATTCGCTTACTACTACAGCTGTTTCAATAGAGAAATCTTCTCCTAAATCGTAACGAATTAATTCTGCATTCTTTTCTTCATCCATAATACGTACGAAAGAATTAGAAACTTGTCCGAAGTTTTGGCTGCGGCCTTCTCCATCATAAATTGTAATTGTGAAACAAATACGCTCAATGTTAGCAGGAACATTTTTTAAGTCTATTTTAATTGTTTCATCGTCGCCTTCACCTTCACCTGTACGGTTATCTCCTAAATGCTCTACAGCACCATTCGCACCTTTTGGATTATTATAGAAGACGAAATCCTCTGCACCTGAAACTTTACCGTTAGCACCTACTAAGAAGATACTAACATCTAAATCGAAATCATTTTGTCCGTCATAACGATTCGTATCCCAACCAAGTCCTACAAGAACTTTCGAAAGACCTGGATTTGTTTTTGTTAAGTCTACCTTTTGTCCTTTTTTCAATGAAATAGATGCCATATTATACTATTCCTCCTTGGTTTATTTTATTGGTAACGTGATACAATCTCACTTAAGTTTTTATCTTGTGTTCCTTCTCCCACTGCTGAAAACTTCCATTCGTTTCCGTGTCGGTACATTTCACCTGCAATTAAAGTCATTTTGCCAGCATAATTATCTGACAAGTTATAACGCGCTAATTCTTCACCTGTTTGTGGGTTTTGAATACGAATATATGCATTGCGAATCATCCCAAAGTCTTGACGACGATTTACACAGTCATAAATATTTACAACGAATACTAAACGATTAATACGGCTCGGAACTTTATGTAATTCTACGAAAATTGTTTCGTCGTCACCAGCGCCTTCACCTGTTAAATTATCTCCTGAATGAATAATACTACCACAAGTAGAAAGTTTGTTGCCGAAGTAAACTAGATCATTTTTGTTTAAAAAACGATCCCCTTCTAACATAACGACAGATGCATCACAATCTACACTTGGTTTACTTCCAAATAAAGAAGACAGAAACCCACCTGATTGCCCAATTGGATCCCAGCCTAAGCCAACCTGTAGTTTCGCTACTCTCGGTTGTCCTTTCGTTAAATCAATCTTTTGTCCTTTTTCTAAAATAATAGGCATGAAGTTTCTTCCTTTCTACAAAGCATTTTCCAACTCGGAAAACATTGTATTCTTCTCTTATATTGTAGCATTATTTATCTAATGAGAAAAAGGATAAATTCTCAATTATATGAAAACAGATACTATATTTATTTATACTGATGTAATAAGTGGTAAATAGAGCCAATCATTCCTGCACAATTACCGCTTTGCGCAAGTTTAATCTCACAATTACTATAAATCTCTTGATTTAAGTATGTTCCTATCTCTTCCTTCACTTCATGTAAGAAATCATCTCCTCTTTCAGTAATTCCCCCACCAATAATAATCATTTTCGGATTAAAAATATAAGCAAGATTGCTAATACCAATCGCCAAATGTTTAAAGAAAATCTTCACGGCTTGAGTAACACCGCTATCACCCTTATCATATAATTCGAAAATTGTTTTACCATCCCACTCCTTTTTACCTTTATATCTTCGTACGAGATGAATTAATCCTGAAATTGAGGCAACCTCCTCAAAAGTTTTCCCTTCTATTAACATGTTCCCCCATTCCCCAGCGCCAAACGAATGTCCACGGTATAACTCTCCATTTATAACAATTGCTCCACCAATGCCCGTTCCAAGCGTAAGCATAATAAAATCGCTTTCTCCCCTCCCTGTACCTTTCCATTTCTCACCTAAGGCTGCACAATTAACATCATTTTCAATAGATACAGGAACTTTTAATACTTCTTGTAATCTCTCAACAATAGAAATATTAGCATAACGTGGAATATGATCCACACCTCCCGTTATAACTCCTTTATCAATATCAACAATTCCCGCTGTACTAATACCAATTCCGGAAATAGTATGTTCAGTCATTAACTTTTTTGATAAACATATAAGTTTTTGAACAATTTGTTCCCCGCCCAAGTGAATTTCTGTTGGGACCTTTTTATGTATTAGTACTACCCCTATTTCTGAAACAATTCCATATTTAATTTGCGTACCACCAATATCAAATGCAATATATTCTTTCATCCGTTGCCACTTCCTCTACTGTTATGAGTGTAAATTCTCCATCACTCTACTATTTGCAAGGAATTTACATTAACTCTTTTCTCCCTTTAGAAATACACCACCTTTTTCTATATATAGTTTTTTTTGCATAAAACTCTTTTTCCTATGAAATATTACAAAGGGGTGTATTTTAGATGGAACAATAATTTTTTCTTCAGGAGGAAAACAATGACAAAAATCTTCATTTTAGCATCAACACTTTCTTTATCCTTTTTTAGCGGCTTAAATATTGGTAATGCTGCAACTGAAAACTTCCATCCAATAACAAACGCTATTGTACATAATAACGATACTTTAGCAGAAGGTAATTCAAAAGATAATAATAAACCTCCAGGAAACAATGGTTCTCAGGACGATAGTGGTTCTGATGGCAACGGTTCTGGCGGCAACGGTTCTGGCGGCAATGGTTCTGGTGGCAGTGGCTCTGGCGGCAATGGTTCTGGTGGCAGTGGTTCTGACGGCAACGGTTCTGGTGGCAATGGTTCTGGCGGCAGTGGTTCTGGCGGCAGTGGTTCTGACGGCAATGGTTCTGGTGGCAGTGGCTCTGGTGGCAGTGGTTCTGGCGGTAACGGCTCTGGTGGCAACGGTTCTGGTGGCAGTGGTTCTGGTGGCAATGGCTCTGGTGGCAACGGTTCTGGCGGCAGTGGTTCTGGTGACAATGC